>JAGVDA010000284.1 GCA_020058975.1 Thermosynechococcus sp. WC_1
AATGTGGCGGTGGGTGAGGCAGACATGCATTACCAGAAAACACTCATTCCATCATAGGAAACTTCGGTTAGAATCCTTGAGCTTCTGCAAAAAATTGACCCAATGTCTGGGGGGTAGGATTACCTGCTTATGGGTAGGGTTGCCAGTAGGGCGATCGCCCTACCGTGGGTCTAAATCAGCACAGCCCATTAATGGGTAGCCCCAGCGCAACCTATTAAAATCAGGTTCTCTTTAAATTCTGCATCAGTCCAGAAAAACTTTTCTTCCAAAGTCCGTAGCTGAGGGCGATATAAAAGGGGAGGTCATTGAGGGCGATCGCATACCATAGAGAAACAAGCCTTGAGCATTGTCTGACATGTCTGCGGAAATCAATTTTCAGCCTTATCTGCAATCCATTAGCACCCAGTATGAACAATGGTGGCAGCTTTACAGCGGATTTTAGCCTTACGAGGTACATCTAAAATGACAAAAAGATTTCTCAGAAATGATTATAAGATTTTAGGTGTGTTATTGCAGAGGCGCGATTCGCTGTATCTCCCTCCACCTAAGCCTCCTCAACGTCGCTACACATTACAAAATGAGACGACCCAGACAACCCTTCACCAACATCGCTTAAGGCATCCGCAAAACCATCACCGAACTCCAGCAATGAAACAATACATAACAAAAGGATAAACTCATGGAAATCGCACCTCATATTACCGTTGACCCCACTATTCACCACGGCACTCCAGTTATCACAGGTACCCGTGTCCCTGCCGAAATCATTGTCGGCTCTCTTGCAGGCGGTATGAGTAAAACAGAAGTGATGGCAGAATACGACCTCACCCAGCCACAAGTCGAAGCCGCTCTCTCCTACGCTGCCATGCTAATTGCACAAACAGAAGCCATCCCCTTGGGAGCCTGAATCGTGAACTTTCTAGTTGACGAAAACATGCCCAGAACCCTCGCCCCTCAAATTGCCGAGCTAGGCTTTAACGTGCAGGATGTTCGTGATATTGGCTTGAGAGCAAGACCTGACAGCGAAGTGATGGACGCTGCGATAACGACTGACTCCATCATCATTACCCGCGATCGCGGGTTTGCAAGCCCCAAAACCTGGCCAACCGAATTCACAGCAGGCATGATTTTTGTAGATCTGCCCAGCAATACTCCCGCCAAAATCGTAAATGCCAGAGTGCTTGAACTCATTACAAAACGTTTGCCAGTTTCTCTATTGGGTGCAATCACCAGAGTTGAGCCGAATCGTGCGCTTTCTCAAATCATTCGTCGCAGAGCCTAAATCTAGCTTGCGCCATCCGCTAATGATGCTTCAGCTACTGCCAAAGCCTGTCAATCGGTAGCCCTAAACCAGCCTGATAGCGAATTACCAGCGTAACCGCAACGCAAACCATCAAAAAGCAGGTGCTCTTTAGATCCTGCATCAGTCCAGAAAACCCTTCCTTCCAGAGTCCGTAGCTGATGGCGATGTAGAAGGGGAAATCATTAAGGGCGATCGCCACCACAGCCCCTAAAGCTCCAAAAGCCAAAAACCCCGAAGGAATTGCCACCAGCATATAAAGAAACTTAAGACAGTTGCCCCACGCACCATAGATCGGTCTACCAATGGCGATCAGGGTTGGAGCCGTTGTCATCGGCAACATGCGAGGCCAGTTCCCTAGCGCCAGAATGGGGAGCATCCAAGCCGCTGGATGGTAGCGAGCGTCGTATAGCCCCAAAATCAGAAAATCTCCAAAGCAGATGAGTACGACTAGCACAATCGTCATCCCCAGCAGCAAAAACTTGCGCTTCTCTAAAATTTTGAGACGCAGTTCCGGTCTAGGTAAATGGCTCTGCTGCGAAATGACGGGCAGCATAACGTTACTGCCCACCGCCTGTATGACAGAGAGCGGCAGGTCTGAGAGCGTAAACGCAATGGTATATATCCCCAAAAGCTCCAGCGGAAACAAGCGCCCTAAAATGAGGCGATCAGCTTGCCCCGCCAAAAAAGTCATCGCAGTAGACAGAAAAATCCACTGACCAAAACTCACCAACGCCTTGAGCGCACTTTTATCCCACGCTAAGCGATTGGAGTAGCCCAAGCAGTGACTCCAGACCATCTTGATCGCCGCCGACACCAAAGCATTGCCGACCAACGCCCAAATGCTGGGGCTAAAATATGCCCACACCAGCATTACAACAGTTGAGATGAGCTGAATAATAAATTCAAATCGCGTGATCTTGCCGATGTCTAGACTACGGCTAAGAGAAGCCAGAGAAGTTGACATCAGCCCATCAAAAACGGTAGTCAACCCAATGACCGGAATCAGCCACCGCAAATCAGGATTGTTGTAAATGCTTGCGAAAGGCCAAGCAATGATCCAACAGCAAACCCATAGCCCCACACCTCTAATAATCTGAAGCGTCCAGGCCGTGTTGAGAAATTTTGGGTCATCGCCTCGAGGGTTTTGGATGATGCTAGGGCGAATCCCTAGGTCTGAGAAGAGATGCAGACCCATGATGAAGGTATTGATCAGCGCCATTAGCCCAAACAAATCAGGGAACAACAGGCGCGTAAGGATCAAATTGCTCCCAAACCGCAGCCCCTGACTGGCTCCATAGCCAAGCAATGTCCAGACCGTCCCCCGAACGGCGAGTGATTTCAGGGATGCCATAGATTTCTAGATTAATGTTCTACGCTAATGTCAATGCTTCAGCTTTAGTATTCACCACTCCCCGTCAGAATGCTTATTCTGCGAAGAATCCAGATTTAAGCCGATTTCTAGTAAACAACCTACCGCTGGCTTCGACTCCCCTTCGACAGGCTCAGGACAACGCGCTCAGCCAGCTAGAAACTAGAGATTGTGCCCTGAGCGGAGTCGAAGGGTACAATCTCGGACGATGCAACCTTTTCTGGAAATCGCATAAGTTCCGTAATAGGCTGCTCAGAGCGAGACTTGAGTTTGCAAAACGGTTAAAGAGTTTAATAGGATAGGGAAGCCTGCCTTACCGAAAGAGATGAAATGGAATGGAGCCTGCTCTAACGCGCATCGGGACTCAAATGTCGGCTTTGACTGGCGTTCGAGCCATTATGAAAGACATTATTGAGACGCTCCGAGACAGTCAGGGGAAGACGTTTATTAACTTGAGCGCAGGCAACCCCGTTATTTTGCCAGAGGTAGAGCAGCTTTGGCGCGACTGCACAATGGAATTACTCAGCAGTTCTGAATATGGCGAAGTGGTCTGCCGCTACGGAGCCAGCCAAGGGTACACCCCCTTAGTAGATGCCATTGTGGACGACTTCAATCAGCGCTACGGGCTTTCACTCACCCCTCGACAGGTGCTGATTACGCCAGGCAGTCAGTCGCTCTATTTTCTTGCCGCCAATGCCTTCGGGGGACTCAATACTAATGGGAACCTAAAGCGCATTGTGCTGCCCCTTAGCCCAGACTACACAGGCTACGGCGGCGTGAGCTTAAACGCTGAAGCGCTGTTGGCCTATAAACCAACCCTAGATATTGACGAAGCAAGCCATCGCTTTAAGTATCGACCCGACTTTAGCCAGCTCCAGATTGATGAAACAACGGGGTGCGTCATTTTCTCGCGACCCTGCAACCCGACGGGCAATGTGTTGACCAATCAGGAGGTTGAAAAAATTGCGGCATTGGCACAGCCCTTTGATGTCCCAGTCTTTATTGATTCAGCCTACGGCCCTCCATTCCCCAGCCTTAACTTTACGGAGATGAAGCCCTACATTGGCGGCAATGTGCTGCACTGCATGAGCCTGTCTAAGGCAGGTCTGCCTGGGGAAAGAATTGGCATTGCCATTGGCGATGAGCGCATTATTCAGGTTTTAGAAGCGTTCCAGACCAATATTTGCATTCATTCGGGGCGCTATGGACAGGCGATCGCAGCCCAAGCCATTCGCTCTGGTGCCCTAGCCCAAATTTCAGAAAGCATCATTCGTCCCTTCTACCAGAAAAAATTCGCCATTCTAGAAGCCGCTCTAAGCGAGTTTATGCCGCAGGATTTGCCCTGGTTTCTCCATCGGGGTGAAGGAGCCATCTTTGGCTGGGTGTGGTTTCGCGACTTGCCCATGAAGGACTGGGAGCTGTATCAGCAGCTTAAGGAAGCAGGTGTAATTGCCGTCCCTGGCAGCACATTCTTCCCAGGCTTACGAGAAGAATGGCCTCACAAACATCAGTGCTTGCGCCTAAGCCTCACTGCCACCGATGATGAAATTGTCCAAGGTATGAAGCGCTTGGCTGAGGTGGTAGAACGAGTCTACACAACCCAACTAGCAACCGCCGTTACTTAATCCCATTCATTTTTTAAAGCGTTTTATCCTATGCCCACAGATCTCAACGAGTGGATTGAAATTGGTCGCATTGTTTCTCCCCAAGGTTTGCATGGGGAGGTGCGTGTGTACCCAGATTCCGATTTCCCTGAACGATTCATCAAGCCAGGGGAGCGCTGGATGCTGCGGGCGGGTTCTAAGGAGCTAGAGTCTGTCAATCTTCAGACAGGCCGCTTTTTAGACGGCAAGGGGCTTTACGTCCTACGTTTTGCCGAGTTTGTGAGTATTGACCAGGCCGAGATGCTGCGGGGTGCAAAGCTGATGGTGCCCGTGGGAGATCGCCCTCCCTTAGCAGAGAATGAGTTCCACGTTATGGACTTGGTGGGCATGACGGTGATAGATGGCAACACTCAAAAAACAATCGGCACCGTTGTCGGGATTGCCAATGCGAGCCATGACCTACTAGAGATTGAGCCTCAGAATGCCCCAGGCCAGAAAATTTTGGTGCCGATGGTGAAGGCGTTTGTGAAATCTATCAATCTTCAGACCCGACAGATCGAGTTGCTGCCAATCCCTGGCTTGATCCCAGATCTATCCGACGCTGCTGAGTAGGCAATGCCACTCGGTCAATATATTTTGATAGCAAAATCAAGAAAGTCTAAAAACGCTTTGTCCAAGTTAATTGCGGTATAGCCCGAACTATTTCTGGGGACTAAATATCCAATGTTAAAATCAGATCAGCCCCCAGAGCTTAAAACATGATTGCAGTCCCCAGTCATTCGCCTAAGCTAACCCCCGCTGAGTATTTTGCTTGGGAAGAACACCAGTTATGTCGCCATGAATACATTAATGGCGAAGTCTATGCGATGAGTGGCGGAACCCAAAACCATAGTCGGGTTGCGCTCAAATTTGCGGCTTTATTGGATAATCACTTGACCGATGGCGTTTGTCGAGTCTTTAACTCAGATTGTCGGGTTAATCTTGTGGGAACCAATGACTATACTTATCCCGATGCTAGCGTGAGCTGCGATCGTCAAGATAAAAGCACAACGCAATATATTACCTACCCTTGTTTAATCGTTGAAGTTTTGTCTGACAGCACAGAAGCTTATGATCGTGGAAACAAGTTTTTTCGCTATCGCCAGAATCCGCAACTGCAAGATTATGTATTAGTCAGTTCGCAGGACATTGCGATCGATCTTTATCGTAAAGGCATTAATGGACAGTGGGAGATCGTTAATTATCGAGCCGGAGATGTAGTGAAATTACAATCCGTTAATTTAAGCTTCCCGATTGAGAAAATTTATCGCGGAATCGACTTTTCTGAAGTCGCGGTTTAATGGAAATAAAATCTACGACAGTGATAGATGGCAATACCCAAGAAACCATCGTCGATGCTGTCGTAGGTATTGCTAATGCAGGAAACGACCTGCTAGAGATTGAGTTTTAGAGCGTTCCAGGCTAGAAAATTCCGGTGCCGTTGGTGAAAGCGTTTGTGAAATCACTCAATTTTCAGACCCGACAGGTCGAGCTACTACCGATTCCTGGATTGATTCCAGCTCCCTAGT
>JAGVDA010000145.1 GCA_020058975.1 Thermosynechococcus sp. WC_1
AGGAGTGGCGCTGCGGGGGCTGTTTATTATCGACCGAGAAGGCATTGTTCAGTACGCAACGGTCAATAATCTTTCATTTGGGCGCAGCGTGGATGAAACACTGCGGGTACTTCAAGCCATTCAGCATGTGCAGGCCAATCCAGAAGAAGTCTGCCCCGTAGACTGGCAACCAGGGGACAAGACGATGAATCCTGACCCCGTTAAATCTAAGCACTATTTTGAGGCGCTGTAGCGCTGCTGTGTACTCAATCGGCTATGCTTTCACGGCTACCGCCGCGCGTTTGTAAGCCTCATCTAATACCTCAGACAGTGTGGGGTGGGTATGAACAAAGTGAGACAGCGTTTGCACCGTGGCACCCTGGGCGATCGCATTAGACGCCTCATGAATTAAGTCTGCTGCGTGCAGCCCAATAATGTGCGCCCCTAGCACTTCCCCCGTGTCTTCCCGATAGATAATTTTGGCAATGCCATCGGTTTCACCTTCCGCCAGCGCCTTAGAATTGCCCTTGAAGTAGCTCCGCACTGCGCTCACTTTAAAGCCTTCTGCATCGCCAAGTTCTTTGGCTTGAGGTTCGGTTAGCCCCACAAAGCTGACCTCAGGATGGGTGAAGGCCGCTGCGGGGATGGCGCGGTAATTGACGGTGCGATCTCGTCCACACATCGTCTCTACCGCAGCAATACCCTGCGCTGAGGCCGCGTGAGCCAGCATCATCTTGCCCGTTGCATCCCCGATCGCGTACAGGTGCGGGATCGGCTCACCTTGGCTGATCACCTGAAGATGATCGTTCACCGGAATAAACCCACGCTGATCGGTTTCGGCTCCGACGGTTTCTAACCCTAAATTTTTGGTTGCAGGGATACGACCCGTTGCCACCAGGCAAGCATCCACTTCAATAGTCTCAACCACTTCTTTCGTTTTGGGGTCAGCCAGCTCAATCACCACAGGCGATCCTGGCGTAACCTTCTTAGCAATCAGCCCTACGCGCGTCTCTACATCCCGTGGGTCAATCAACACACGTTGGGCAATTTTGGCAATATCGGGGTCAAAGGTGGGCATGAGCCGATCCATCGCCTCAATCATCGTCACTTCAGACCCAAGAGCGGTATACACATCCGAAAACTCTAGGCCGATATAGCCACTGCCAATAATGGCAACCCAAGAGGGCAACCAGTTGAGCTTGATGGCATCGTCACTGGTAAAGACGGTCTTGCCGTCTACCTGCACCCCTGGTGGCACCCAAGGCACAGAGCCACTGGCCACAATAATGTTGCGCGCGGTAACGGTCTTGTCCCCTGCATCGCCAATAATTTCGACTTTTTGAGGCCCTGCAACTTTGCCCCAGCCCTTCAGAATGTCTACCTTAATGCGCGTCAGGCTATTGGTAAGGTCGCCCCGCAGCTTTGCAACCAGATTGCTAGCGTGATCTGCAATGCCTTCGCGGTCAAAAGACACCTGCTGAAGCTGAATACCTAACGACTTAAGATGATGCTCATCGCGCAGTTCTCGCACACGGCCTGAGGCTGCTAACAGCGCCTTAGATGGAATGCAACCTCGATTGACACAGGTGCCGCCCATATCGTGAGATTCCACAATGGCGGTTTTGAGTCCACACTCTACGGCATGGAGCGCTGCGCCGTGGCCTCCTACCCCAGCACCAATAATGACAAGATCGTAGTCAAACTGTTGCGTCACGTTGCTCTCCTGGTCAGCTTTTGTTGTCATTTTGATGCCTTTGACAGTTCTGGGTCAGAGTGTCAGAGGTGTTCTCTTCTTTATTCTTCAATGGAGCGCAGCTTTAGGCAAGTTGAACCCAATCCTATTCTAATGGGGGGAGTCACGGGTTCAGCACAGAAGCGCGATGAAGGTGACGTAGGGTTTTAGCGTAGGTCTGCTGGGTGTGCGGCAGACTCTTGGTGCACAGCTATCGCCCCTCTCACTTCCAATCGCTTGTGTTTGAACCTTGCGAACTTCAAAATTGAGTTGACAATTCCCAAAACACGTATTATTTAACAACTAACAAACTATAAATTTTAAATCTATTTTTATGCTAAATTTTCGCAGTAAAATCCCCTGGTTTTTACTGTCAGAGGTTCAGATTTTTTTCGCTGTAGGTTTATTTACAGCCTATTTACCCAGCACGGCCTTAGCTCAAGGGGTAAATCCGGTACTTCCTAGGCGTGTTAGCCCATCCGTACCAAATCCAATTCTGCCCAGACCGCCACAACAGTCGGTTCCCATTCCCCAACCCATTCCCCAGCCGCCTCTAGATCTGCCCCCTGCCTCTATCCCCACCCCAGAGGGACGGCCTGAACTTCCAGGCAGTATTACCATCAATCGGTTTGAATTTGAAGGCAATACGGCTTTTCGCGACTCAGAATTAGCAGTTGCTGTGGCTTCTTTTACCAATCGACCCATCACTTTTTCTGAGCTGCTGCAAGCTGAAGCTGCGATTACAAAAAAATATATTCAAGCCGGATACATTAATTCTGGTGCTGTCATTTTGGCGGGTCAGACGCTTTCGCCAGGGGGGGCGATCGTCAAAATTCAGGTGATTGAAGGCGGCATTGAAGAAATATTGATCTCTGGCACAAAGCGCTTACGTCCAGGCTATGTAAAAAGCAGACTAAAGTTAGCAACAGCCCGACCGCTAAATCAAAACAAGCTACTCGAAGCACTTCAGCTTTTGCAGCTAGACCCGCTCATTCAGACCATCTCTGCCGATCTCTCTGCGGGTTCTCGACCAGAATTAGGCATTTTGGCAGTCAAGGTTCAAGAGGCGAAGTCTTTTAAGACAGAACTGTTTGCCGATAATAACAGAGCGCCCAGCGTAGGCAGCTTTCGGCGAGGGCTGCGCGTGAACCAAGGCAATTTGCTGGGCTTTGGCGATGGCATTGCTTTGGAATATGCCAATACCACTGGCAGTAATGCCCTAAACCTAAGCTATAGAATACCCGTCAATGCCAGAAACGGAGCGGTGACGGTATCGGGCGGGGTGAGCTTTACCAAAGTCATTGAAAAACCCTTTGACAGCCTTGACATTACGGGGAATTCTTACTCTGTGGATGTCAGCTTTCGCCAG
>JAGVDA010000116.1 GCA_020058975.1 Thermosynechococcus sp. WC_1
ACCGAAGCCGCCGGATGCAGTTTTGGTGCTAGGCGGGGAGCCACGCCGAGAGCAGTTTGCTGCTGAGTTTGCAAAGCAGCATCCAGATTTACCCATTTGGGTATCTGGGGGCAGCAACCCTGAGTATGCAGAATGGATTTTTAGGCAGGCTGGTGTGCCTGAAAAGCTGGTTCACCTTGATTATGCCGCCGTTGATACCCTGACAAACTTTACGACGATTGCCGATAAGCTGCGATCGCAGAATATCAAAAACATCTACCTCATCACCTCCGACTATCACATGCGACGATCGCAGTGGATTGGGCAGGTGGTATTAGGCAGTCGAGGGATTCAGTTTCAAAGCGTCTCGATCCCCACAAACAAACCAGCAGAACCCGTCGAGAAGGCCGTGTTTGATGGTCTACGGGCCGTATTTTGGGTGGCAACGGGAGATACAGGAATGGCTTGGAAGCAGGAATTTAAATAGCAGCAGTGTAGAAGAACCCTAAAGCAGGCGATCGCTATAGAAGTGCTTGGCACTCAAGCATCAGCTTTTTGTTAATCAGAGCATGAGGCTGCACTACTAACGCTCGGTGAAAAGCCCCGATGGCAGCGCGGTAATCCCCTAGAGCGGCATAGCATAGCCCTAATCCGTGGAGCGCCCCAAAATGGAATGGCACTAGCCGAAGGGTTGCCTCACAGTCCTGTAGTGCTTCAGCGTACTGATGCTGGGTGTAATGCAAGACTGCACGTCGGTTCCAGGCTTCAGCAAAGTCTGGCAGCGCTTCAATCAGCCGAGTTAAAAGTCGCTCGGCAGACTCTGCGTCCCCTGCTTCTAACAGCGCTTGGCTGTGCTGAAGCTGCTCTAGCCCCGTCACGCCCTTTTGTCGAAACCAAAGCTCCCAAAGCGACTGGGTGGCGCGATCGCGAACGGTTGGATCTGCCGCTTTGAGGTCTTCTAATAGCTTTTCTACTGCCCCATCATCCATAAGCCGCTCGCTGATGCTTACCCCAGAAATTAATAGTCGTTGGATTTGTCATCAAATAGACCCAGTAATGGCCCCAATACTGCACCAAACACAAAGCCACCTGCGTGTGCCCAGTAGGCGATGCCACCGCTCTGCATTCCTACATTGGTGGGGACACTCAGACTCGCAAAGCTATAGAGTGCCTGCTGCGCGAACCAAAACCCTAAAAAGAAAAATGCGGGGACTCGAAACGTCCACATAAAAAAGCCTAAGGGCACCAGGGTCAAAATTTCGGCCTGGGGAAACCGCAAAATGTAGGCACCCATCACGCCGGCGATCGCCCCGCTGGCCCCCAGGGAGGGCACCACTGAGTAGGCGCTAAAAAACCATTGTGATAGCCCCGCCAAAATACCGCAGGCGAGGTAAAAAATCAAAAATTTAACGTGACCGAGCTTATCTTCAACGTTATTGCCAAAAATCCAGAGAAAGAGCATATTTCCGGCAACGTGTAAAAAGCCACCGTGCAAAAACTGTGACGTAATCAGCGTTACCCACGCCGGAAACGGTAGCCCCGTCGGCTGCCCTGAAAAAGAGGCCGTCAATTCACGGGGCACCACTGCCCACACTCGGAAAAAAGCCTCTAGCTGATCCCCTAAACTCAGTTCGTATACAAAGACCGCAATATTGATTGCAACCAGGGCATAGGTTACAAACGGGACTATTCGGGTCGGGTTATTATCACGAAGCGGAACCACAGGCTTACTGCTCTACTGTTACAACTAAAAGTACACTATCCTCAACCCTTTATGTCGCAGCCCTGCCTGAGGGATTTTTATGTCTAGAACGACGCGCCCGTTCTCTTTACGTTTTGGCCTAAACCCCATAAAGCGAAAGCTGCGTGAAAATAGCGTTGAAAAAATTCAGCAGCGTCGTCAAATCCTGATCCGAGACTTAGAAGATGCTTCTTTATCTTGGTGGCAGTGGGCTGTCTTGACAGGGCAACTGCGAGAGATTAACGCTGCTCAACGTTGGGTTGAAGTAATCTTGGCAGCACCTGATGTTCCCCCCACCATGACATCTGAGCCATTAGCGCAAGACCCGTTTCCTTCTGGGCGGTCTTTGGCGCTGCGTCGAGCTGAATTACTGACCTTCAACCCCAATGCCTTTGCCACAGATCCAGATTTTCAAACTATTAAGTCGATTGTCTTAGATCGGTTGGTTGAAAAACTCAGTTTGCCCTTAACCAATCAAACTAACACGCCTCTTGAGATAGATATTCTTAAACCTGTTAAGAAGCAGGAGCTGTTTTTAATCGTGCTGAAGCAGTTTGAAATACTGCTGGACGAACTGCGGTTTTCTCAGGTAATGCGATCGCAGATTCCTTTACGGCGATCGCAGCTTCTCCAAGATCTGTGGCAAAGTGCCATCACTGATTTTCTCGGCAAGTATCGCACCATCCCGTCTAGTATCCAGGACGGCTTAAATGCTACATCCGCCACCGCCATTGTGCCGCAGATCCTCCAGGATTCTCTCCTTGTAAATAGCGCAATTTTAGATCGCGTCCCGCTGTTTGTAGAGCTGGTGGATCATCTCCTGTTTCACTCAGATCTTGTCATAGATCAGCAGGTTTACTCTGTTGGTTCTTCAGAGGCGATTCTGCAATGTGAAGCCATTTTAGGAAATGTGGTTTTGCAGGTTTCTAATGCGGTCATCCAGCCCTTAATTAATCGTTTTTCGGCGGTGGATGAACTGCGGCGTGACTTTTTTGATCGTCGCTGGCTCTCAACCCGCGAAATTGAGCGGTTTCGCAATGCCCTTTCTTGGAAATATCGGGTGCAGCAGTGGGTGATGGAGCCAACCGATATCTTTGAGAGTCAGTATCGGCTATTGGTCTTGAGCGAAGTAGGGCTTCAGTATCGCACCCTTTACGCCGCCCGTGACCCTGAACTCAAGACTCTTTCTGGTATTCCGTTTATTATTACGCTGGCGCTAGAGACACGAGATGCGATCGCCCCTCCCCTCCAGGCCACGGTCACTTTTTTGGGGCGCGGTGTTGTGTTTGTGCTAACCCAAATTATTGGGCGCAGCATTGGTCTAGTGGGACGCGGTGTGCTGCAAGGGGTTGGATACGTGAAGGGAGAAGTGCGATCGCGATCGGCTCAGTCGGCAGATCAACGTCAGCCTTGAAAATGGGCTGACGCTCATCATTTTTTAGCGCTTGGATACTGACAAGACGAATTCTGAGGCTTACCCAAAGGCGATCGCCGATGATGCATCACCAACGAAAAAAATAGGTGTCGCCCGTTATTTTGGCTCTGCGGTACTCTATCGGCTAGATGTTGGGTTTCATCCTTCAATCCAAGCTACCCTTTCAAGAAAAATTACGGCGACTAAGAGCGAGAACGCAGCCAGTTCTGTAGGTCAGATGGTTGCGAGAAGTCGAGCAATGCTTCGCCTAGAGATTCGAGTTGGGACAGCGACAATGCCTGAATTTGTGCTTTCATCTCTAAAGATACTGCACCAAAGCGCCGAGTCAGTTGACGCAGGACAAGCCGTTCTTCGCCCTCTTTGCAACCCTCCTGACGCCCTTCCTGACGCCCTTCCTGACGCCCCTCTTGCAGAGCCTCTTGGTATACCTTCGTTTTTTTGAGTTCACTCAGTCCAAACATACGCTCTATCTCCTCTCGACTCAGTTGAGGGAACTTGTAAACCAGTATTGTTTCGATAAGTCCTATTATCGCTTTAATTTTAGGCTCTGTTTGATCTTGAGTACAGGTTCTAGCCATCAGGGTTTGCGCTTGAATAACCGCACTGGTTGTATCTGTCAAAATCAACTGAATTAACCCTACTCCTAAAACATCGCTTGACTTGAGTTCGTTGAGGTACACCCGATGCACTTGGTTGCTGTTGAGCTGTGCCCTATGTAAATGAGTTTGGTCTGGTTCAATATTTCGGTGGGGAAACAGCACCACGGCCTGCCAGTCTACCGTGTGAGGATGCTGATCTAGAAACAACGCGATTTCAGCGAAGAAGCGGTGGTAGAAGTGCGGGTCTTTTTGAAACTGGACTTCGATAAACCAAACGGTTTGGTCAGGGGCATCGGGTTTAGGCAAGAGGATGCCATCAATGCGGAAGGCAAGCTGTTTGATTTCAACGGAGCGAAATTCATAGCCGACGGCTAAATCAGCAGGCTGACCCAGCAATTCAAAGAGAATGCCAGGGTCTGTTTGAAAGATGCGGTAGAAAATGGAGTCTGTTTTCAAGGGGTAAAATCGCCCAGGATGGACTCGGTCATTTTACTGGATCAGGGTTTGACTGTATTTAGCTTTATCTCAGGCAATGAAGTCAATATACTAGCCGAGGCCGTTAGCGTTGATGCTGAGGTAGAAGGTGCTGGCGTTGAGACGGCCTGTGAGGTCGAAGTCTGTTGATGGCTTTGGCGAGTTGGCCTGTAGGAAGACCTGCGATCTCGATGTTGAGGTTAAATGGAGTTGTCCTTCGGAGAAAGTCTAGCCAAGTGTGGACAGTTGCGTTTTGTAGGTTGAAATTATGACCGCTGAGGAATTGTTGGAGCGTTATGCTGCTGGGGAGCGAGATTTCAGTGGAATTGATTTGAGAGGAAACGATTTGAGTCTCGCTAATTTGACTGGTATTAACTTGATGAACGCCAAACTCGACGAATGCTTTCTTGAAGAAGTTAATCTGAGTTGCGCCAACTTGACTGGGGTTAGATTGACTGATGCTAACTTGTCCATGGCCAATTTGATTGAAGCCAATCTAATTGGTGCCAAGTTGCGGTGTACTAAACTGATGAATACCAATTTGACAAGAACTATTTTGAGAGGTGCTATCTTTGCTGAAGCTCGTTTAAGAGGTGCTAATTTGACTAGCTCCGATTTGAGAAGTGCTAGATTTGAAAGATGTGACTTGAGAGAAACCAACTTCACCTACGCAAATTTGCAGGAAGTCAATTTTGTCAGAGGATGTCTATTCTTGGACACTATTATGCCAGATGGCATAATCCGTAACGAAACCCATGCCCCCAAACGATTCAATTAAAGTCCTCTTCTAACTTAAGCGAAGTATCTGCTCCCCGCATCACACCACACTTCCAGCACATACTTGTAAAAACTGGAATACTCCCAATCCTTCGGTGCCCTCACCAACCCATGCCGCACAAAATTGCAATCGAATAATCTGAATCACCCTCCGGCAAAATTCAAATTTCGTTAATCGGCAAAAGGTTCATTCATGATGCTGACTAGCGCTGGATAATCTCACGGAACCAGTCATCCTCCCAGAGATCGTAGAAGTCAGGGTCTGTGCGCGCATTGTCTCGATAGCCTGCATTTAGCTCAATCGCCTGCTCTAGAGACTCTAACCCCCGATCAACATCACCGCTCAGCACACTACAAATCGCCTTGCTGTAAAAGGTATTGGCATACTTAGGGTTGAGTTCTTCCGCTTTACCAAGGCTACTCATGGCATCTGTATAGCGCTCTAGTTTTGCGAGGGCATAGCCTCTATGACTCCAGGCTTTATGAGACTCTGGCTTAAGCGCCACCACTTTGTCAAAGGCAGTAAAAGCCTCATCGTATTTTTCTAAAACCTCCAAGGCCAGACCTCGATTGAGCCATGCCACAGAATCTTCCGGCTCCAGCTCAATTGCCTTATCAAAGGCGGCTAAAGCATCTTCATGGCGTTGGAGCATCCCTAAAACAGCGCCTCGGTTCACCAGCGCTTCGGGGTAGTTGGGGTTAATCTCTAGGGCTTTTTCGTAGGAATCCATCGCGTCTTCATTGCGCTTCAGGCGCTCTAGCATCAGACCACGATTGAGCCATGTCTTCGCATCCTCAGGCCGGATTTTAACCACGCGGTTAAAGGCAGACAGTGCGCTGTCATAGCGCTTGAGTTCTTTGAGATATAGCCCTCGCGCAAACCAGCTATCGGCATCATCGGGGTTTAGGTCTAGCACTTTATTGAGGGCTGTGACGGCATCTTCATAGCGCTTAGCCTCACCCAGGGAGATCGCCTTTTGTCTGCCAATCTCAGCATTTTCGGGCTGTAGTTCTAAGGCTGCATCATAGGCGCGTAGCGCTTCGTCGATCTGGCCTGCTGCCTGTAGAGTGTTGGCCTGAGTAATGTAGTCACTCACATCAGCAAAGAGTTTAGGGTGGTTGCTTTGCAGGCGGGTGAGCGTTTCGGTCAGGGTGTGGAGTTGGCTCGATAGGTCTTGAAGGGTCGCGTCGGCGATCGCCGTTGGGTTCAGCGCAGCCAACTGCTGTAAAATTCGCGCCTTCTCAGACTGGGCTTCGGCCTCAAGGTTTTGCAGCGACTGCTGAGTGTTCTGCTGGGTAGCCTGGAGCGCGTCTTTGAGCGTATTGAGCTGCGTGGTAACTTCTGTCACAACGGCCTGAAGCTCTTCTTTGGTTTTGGCCTTGCGGCTCTCAAGGTCGGCTTCTAGGGACTGCACACGAACCGTAATTTGTTGAGTGAGGCCGCTGAGTTCTTGCAGCGCCTGAGCCTGACGGGTTTTGAGTTCGGTTTGCCACTGGGTTAGGGTGGTGGTGGATTCTAGCTCAATGGCTTTAATTTGCTGAAGGCTCTGGTCTTTGGCGGTATGTAGGGTTTCTTGTAGGCTCACCAGTGTCTGCTGAATTTCGGCTTGAGTGGTCTCAATGTGCTGGCGACCTTGAGAAGCATCGGCATTGAGGCTATCTTTAAGTGCCTGAACCGTCTGCAAAAACTCTGTCTGGGTGCCCTTTACCTGCTGAAGCTGCTGCTGGGTTTCCGCACTGAGGCGTTCTTGGGCGACCGCCATCTGCCCAGATAAATCTGCCCCCAGCCTTTTCAGGTTCGCTATCACCTCGGCCTGTACCCCTTCTGCTTTAGTCGCGGCCTGGGTTTCAAGTAGAGAGAGCTGCGGTTTAAAGTCGGCTTCTAGCTGCTTTAGGGTACTCAAGATAGCGTCCCATTGGTGTTTGGCGCTGTCTTGGAGGTTAATGAGCTGACTCATGTAGTCCACTTTTGCGGTGGCACAGTCTTGCAGCAGGGCATCTTTTTGGGCGATGACCTCGGCTTTGAGGGTCACGAGCTGGGGCTGAAATTCAGTGCTGAGGGTTTCTAGGCTTTGGAAAATGCGATCGCGGTGCTGCCCTGCGGCTTCTTGAAGCTGAGAAAGCTGAAGCACAAAGCTTTCTTCGCGGTGGTGGAGCTGCTTGAGGACGCGCTGGGCTTCAGATTGGGCATCTATATCGAGTCCGCTGAGTCGAGCGCCAAAGTTAGTCTGAAGCGTCTGGAGTTGGGCTAATGCCTCTTCTTGCGCTTCATTGAGATTTTGTGTGAGGTGTCGGACAGTCTGCGCGTACTCAGACTCAAGCTGATTGAGGGCGTTGTGGGTTTGGTCGATGTCGGCCTGTGCGTCCTTGAGGCTTTGCTGCTGTTTACGGGCGGTTTCAGTCACAAGCTGGGCGATCGCCTCTCGTTGATGCGTCACCCCATTGCGAAATTCTAAAGATTCGGCGGCTAGATCTGCCTTGAGGGTATCCGCCTGCGCCAGTACCAGATCGACCTGCCCCCCTGCCTGGGTGAGCTGCGCTTTGAGATCGCGCACTTCTTTAAGGTGAGACTGTACCACTTCTGCCACTTCGCGGATGACCGCACGACGAAGCAGCAGCAGCATAGTGACGGCAGCGGCTAAAATTAAGCCCAAAATAATAGATAGAACCGTCAGCAAAAACGTGGCTTGATTGTACTGACGCTGGGCATCGGTCTTAACCTGAGCTTGAGCGGTTCGTTCTTGCTGAATCTGCTTAAGCAGCGTCTGCACCGCCTGATGATCGGCAGCAGCGGCCTCAGTGGATTGAGGTTTAGGCGTGACTTTCCCTGGTGCTACGACGGTTTGTGCTGCTGCTAAGCCTGTGCTTAACATCAGTACAGACATCAGCAGCCCAGACTGCATGAGAGCAAGTGGGTTGCCAGACCGCTTAGACCGAGGTTGATCGTTCATCATCTATCGTCAGTTAAGAATAAGCCACGGTTGATATCGCTAAGGAATGAGAATAAAATAACATCCAGGTTTTGTAAGGGCGGGTTTTGCCGATAAATCTAGAATTTTCCAATGCAGTCTCAGCTAAACCCGCCCTTACGTCTATGAGCGTTGTCTAAAGATTAGGTGTTATTTTATTCACGCTCCCTATTGTCTCAAAATAAATGGATATTGTTTGGCTTTGAGGGTTCGGGTTTCTAGTGATATTATCCCCTAGGGCTGTTTCGTCTATGTTTCCAATGCCTCCGATAGCGCTGCTAAGAGCCGTTCATTTTCAGCAATGGTGCGCACCGCAACTCGAAAATAGCGATCGCCAAGCTCAGGAAAGCTTACGCAGTCTCGTATCAAAATCTTATGCTGCTTGAGTAAATACTCCTGTAGCTGCGTCACGGATGCATCACAGCGCACCAACACAAAATTGACTGCCCCTGGAATTACCTCAAGCCCAGGCAGTTTTGCTAAACCTTCACGCAGTTGCGGAACGGCATTAGCAAGCCAATCATACGTTTGCTGCTGAAAGACGGTGTCCTGAAGGGCGGCAACTCCAGCGGCGATCGCCAACGCATTGACAGACCACGGATCGCGCCAAGCAGACCACTGCCTCAATACATCAGGATGACCAATGGCGTAGCCTAGTCTCAGCCCAGGGATGCTGTAGAACTTGGTAAGCGATCGCAGCACCACCACATGGGGATAGTTCGCAATTTCAGGAATCAGGCTGTGCTGATTCTGAAACGGCAGAAAATCCATAAAGGCTTCATCAATGACAACTCGACTAAAGCCTTCTGCCAGTGCTAGTACGTCGGCTTTTGCAAAAAGCTGCCCAGTCGGGTTATGGGGATTATTGAGCAGCAGCCCAGCTTGCGTTAGACCTAAGCAGGTTTTAGTCAGCGTTTGTAAACTCAACTCGCTGCTGTTACTCCTTTGAGGTTCTGTCGCAATGACGGAGTGGGGTACAACCTCAGCATCAAATGCCTTCAGCGCCCGCCAATAGTCTCCAAAGGCAGGGGTGAGCAAATGCACTTGAGACATTTCACTGAGGCTGCGGCAAGCCCAAGTTAATAGCTCCGCCGCCCCGTTGCCCACCATCACCCACTCAATGGACACCTGATGATGCAGACTTAACTGCTCTCGCAACATGGCGGCACTTGGGTCTGGATATGCCTGAATATCCCCTAGATGCTGCTGGATAGCTGTTAGCACTGAGGCAGGTGGCCCTAGCGGGCTAATGCTAGCGGAAAAATCTAATAGTTCTTGAGGGTGGCAGCCTGCAAGC
>JAGVDA010000451.1 GCA_020058975.1 Thermosynechococcus sp. WC_1
GCCCCCGCCGCGTTAAAGTAGCGAAATCGAACCGAGCGCAGCCCATAGGCGCGATCAAAATCTTCTAAAATTTGCTCCACCATGAGCTTACTCATCCCGTAAGGGTTGATGGGCGACTGGGGATGATCTTCGGGGATTGGAATTTGGTGGGGGTTGCCGTAGCTCGCGCAGGTCGAAGAGAACACAATCTTAAAGACCTCGGCCTGCACCATCGCCTCTAGTAAGGTCAGCGTACCCACCACGTTATTGCGGTAATACTTGGCAGGGTTTGTGACCGATTCGCCGACATAGGCATAGGCCGCAAAATGGATGACCGCGTCAATGGGATAGGTTGCGAAAACCTGATCTAAGAAAGCGCGATCGCCAATATCCCCTTGGACAAATTCAACCTCTAAAACAGACTCAACAATATCGCTATGTCCGTAGACCAAATTATCAAGCACGACGACCCGATAGCCTGCTTCCTTAAGCGCTAAGGCCGCGTGGGAGCCAATATATCCGGCACCGCCCGTTACCAGAACCGTAGGCTGCTGCTGCTTGTCCATTAGATCTGTCGATAACCTCGTTTGTTTGCATTTTCTAGCCATTCCATAACGCGATCGCCTAAGCGCACGTCATCCAGTCGATCAATCTCTCGGATCCCCGTGGGGCTAGTGACATTGATTTCAGTGAGGTACCCCCCAATCACATCAATGCCCACAAATATTAGCCCATTTTTTCGCAGCGTCGGGGCAAGCTGACTACAAATTTGCTGCTCACGCGCTGTGAGGTCAGACTGTGCCACCCGTCCACCCGTCGCCATATTGCCACGAAATTCTTTACCCGTGGGGATTCGGTTGACGGCTCCGATCGGCTCACCATCCAGCAAAATAATGCGTTTATCGCCCTCTGTTGCCTGAGGCAAATACTCCTGCACCATCACTGGGAGCTGTCCCTGGAAGGTGCTAATTTCGACTAGGGAGTTAAGATTGCGATCGCCGGCCTCCATCAGCAGAATCCCTTCCCCTGCCTTGCCGCCTAAGGGCTTCAGCACTGCTAACCCTTTTGCTTCCACAAACTCTCGGATGGTTTGCTTATTTTGGGTGACAATCGTTTCAGGTATTGCGTCCGTAAACTGGAGCGCAAACATTTTTTCATTGGCAGCGCGTAACCCCTGGGGATGATTCACCACTAGGGTTTTCTGAGGGTCTACAAAATCAAGAATGTAGGTTGCATACAGATACGCGGTCGAAACAGGCGGATCCTTGCGCATGAACACCGCGTCCATCTGGTTGAGGGGCGATCGCACAGGCTCGCCCACAGCGCACCAAGGCTGAGGCACCTGCCAATGCCCATCCAAAAGCGGGATAGGTTCTAAGGTGATCGGCTGAAGCAGCGCCCAGGCTTTGCCATCTACAACCTGAAGATCTTGTGCTTGGGCAAACCAAACCTCATGACCCTGATTTTGCGCTGCCTCCATCAGAGCGACGCTTGTGTCGTGTCCAGGATCTAACCGCGAAATCGGGTCAACAATAAATGCGAGTTTCACAGGTTTAATCCTTTAGCGGCGTGCCTCAAGCATTGAGTAAGCCATCTAGTTTACCCTTTCTGTCCAACGTATGGATATCGTCACAGCCGCCCACATGCACATCATTAATAAAAATTTGGGGTACCGAGCGGCGACCATCTCCTCTTTGAGCCATCGCCGACCGCGCGGACTCATCGCCATCAACGCTGTATTCGGTAAATTCCACGCCCTTACTCGCAAGAAGGTGTTTTGCACGAATGCAAAATGGACAGGTTGCCCAGGTATAAATTTCAACTTTTGCAGCCATGATTCACATTCAGCAAAGAATAAAAATAAAATAAGTCAATATTTTGTAGGGGAGGGTTTAGCTAATATTGTGCTGCAAAAGCCCACATATATCAGCAAAACCCGCCCTTATTCGATCAATTAGCCAAACAAACCAGCCATTGCACGTCCCATATTGGCGGGCTGCATTGCATCCATCGCAGCAGTGGGTTCATAGCCGCAATGCACCATGCAGTCTTGGCATTGAGGGTTGCTGCTGGTGTGACCGTATTCTTCCCAGTTTGTTTTTTCTAGCAGCTCCTTGAAGGTTTTGTAATAGCCTTCATTGAGTAAATAGCAGGGCTTTTGCCAGCCTAAGACGCTATAGCTCGGGCTACCCCAAGGTGTACATTCGTAATCTTTATCACCTGTTAAAAAGTCTAAAAACAGGGGGTTGTGATAGAACGACCAAGATTTCTTACCTGCTTTATAAGGAGCCAAGATTTCACGGAAGAGCGCCTTGGTGTTTTCTCGCTTCAGGAAATGCTCCTGATCGGGTGCCCACTCATAGCTATAGCCAGGAGAAACGTTGATTCCATCTGTCCCTAGCTCAGTTAAAAAGTCAAAGAACTCCTGCATGACCTTGGGGTCAGCACCATCAAATACCGTCGTATTGGTACTGACACGGAATCCTTTTGCTTTTGCAGCCTTAATAGCCGCCACCGCAACGTCAAAAACCCCTTCACGATCTACGCTTTTGTCATGCAGTTCACGAGGGCCATCAAGGTGAACCATGATGGTGAAGTAAGGAGAAGGCTTGAACTTGTGCAGATTTTTTTCGAGCAAAATCGCATTAGTACACATAATCACAAACTTGCGGCGTGCGATCAGCCCTTCTACAATCTCAGAAATTTGAGGGTGCAGAAGCGGCTCGCCGCCCGGAATAGAAACCACGGGTGCGCCACACTCTTCAGCAGCCGTGAAGCATTCTTCTGGGGTCAGGTTTTTGCGTAAAATCTCGAGGGGATGCTGAATTTTGCCACAGCCTGTGCAGGCTAAGTTGCAGCGAAATAGTGGCTCCAGCATAAGCACCAGCGGAAACCGCTTACGGCCCATCAGCCGCTGCTTAACCAAATACGACCCAATTTCAACTGCTTGCTTGAGCGGGATGCCCATTACTTCATGCTCCTTACAACCACAATAATCAAAAAACCACAAACCTCGCAGCCACTATATCACTCGCTTTTGTCAATAAAAGCGGCTGCCTGACACTACATAAAAGTGTCCATCTCAAGACGGGATGGCGGTTTACCCTTGCGAATCTTAACGTATGTTTATGTACCTTAAGGATAGCTTTTTCAAACCACTGCCGGCGGGGAAAGACGGACTATTCACGGTCAGAGGAAGAAGACTGCTCTGGCAATGCTTCAAAGCGTTGTTCTGAAGGGAAAAATGCGTCGTGGTTTTCTGCCTGTGAGCGATTAGAGGGCTTTAAAGAGGATGAAGGTGGCTCAGGAAAATCAACATGAGATGGTCGCTGGAGAGGTGAAGCGGGGCGGACTCTTGGTACAGAGCGATCAGTCGCAGAAACCCGACGCTCTGATGCTGATGGTAGAGGCTGGATTTGCCCACGACGATTGCGCTTAGATGAAGTTTTTTTGAGGCTCTTCAGAGCAGCACGAACGCCAGCCCAAACGCTTTGCGTGGTAATAGCTGCTGCTTTAACTTGACGTTGAGCAACCCGAAGGCTTTGGTCTACCTGCTTAACAACATTCCCTGCACTTTCAACGCCGCTGCTTAGATCATCTGTCAAATCACTAATGTCTGCCCCCGTGAGGCGAATGGCATCGAGGGTAGGCGGTAGCTCTCTGTGTAGTGTATCAAACAGCTTTTCTGCACTGCGAGAGGCGCGTGCCAGCTCTCGCAGTGCGGGGATAGCAGCCATCAACACGGCAGTTAAGCACACTGCTACTAGCAAAAATGAGCAAAGGAGCCAGAAAATAGGTTCAGTCACGAGTGCCCTAAAACGACACAATTAAACGAAATTATCAATACTGTGCCATCCTATCAACCGATGGTCTATCGTGCCTTTTCTTTTTGAGCATCTAAATTCTGGATACTTCGACGTTGGGCATTTGCCGCCTCAACCCCTGCGCCTAGGGCTTCACGCAGTCTTTCTAGGGTTTCATCCCACTGATGCAGCGTCGATTCTGAAAGTCGATCTGCCTGAAGCTGGAGACTGCTCGAAAGATCTTCTACGAGTTCAGGAATGGTATCTGCCGATTTTTTGAGGAGCTGCCGCGTTTGACGGCCTGTTTTTGGGGCATACAGTAAGCCTGCTGCCGCACCCACCGCTGCGCCTAACAAAAATCCACCAAGGAACAATCCTGAACGTTGCTTTGCCATAGTTGCTTTGTAATGCTTAGCTTTCCATAGTATGCGTAAATTGTTAACTCAGCCGTTTGACGCGAGAGGCAAAGCGGCCTTGAGCCGACCAAGCTTGGCGCTGGTATATCCACTGAATCAGCTTTAGAAGTGCTGCGAAGCGAATGAACTGTTGCTGTATCATCCCAAGCCCAGCAGCTTGCCTTTGACGCTGCGCTACGCCAGAGTGTGCCAATAAAATATAGTAGGGTGCTGGGTAGAGAATCTGGTTCGTCTTCTGCTCTGCATCTATAAGCCAGCGCGTTGCTCGTCGCAGGGCACGTTTGCTCTGATGCAGTTTCCAAACGGCAATGAGACAAAGGATAGCCAAGACTATGTTAAGACTGATAACCGCAGTAAACATAAAGATAGGAAGTCCTAGAGTTTTGTGAAAATCCTGCTCATTAACTTGCTCATTAAAGTGAAGTCTACTAAAAAATTTCTCAGATGCACAACCATTAGGACTTTATGACGGTTTGGCGACTAATGCCGCTCTGGCAAGGTTCGGGGCAGATTCAAATGGCGATCGATCAATGGCTGTTTGAGCAGTGCAATCAAGGGCAGCACCCTGGGGTACTGCGGTTTTACCGTTGGGCACCTGCGGCAATTTCTCTGGGCTACCACCAGAAAGAATGGCCTACCCATTGGCAAACCCTACGATGGCAGAACGAACCCATCGACTTGGTGCGAAGACCCACAGGAGGACGGGCAGTCTTGCACGCTGGAGATTTGACTTACTGCATTGTGCTGCCGCATCAGTCGGGGCATCGCCGCCAAACCTATGAGTACATCTGCGAGTTTCTGATTCAGGGATGGCGATCGCTGGGTCTTGAGCTTGAGTTTGGCACGGCTGGGCGAGGCTATCAGCGCGAAGTCAACTGTTTTGAGAGCGCAACGGCTGCGGATCTAATCACACCTGACGGGGTTAAGTTTATCGGCAGCGCACAGGTTTGGCGCGGTCAGACCGTTTTACAGCATGGCTCAATGCAGCTCCAGCGTAATATACGCTTACATCACTCTGTTTTTGGAGGTGAAGCCCTCTCCATATCTAAGTTAGACAGCCTAGAAGAACCGTTTCAAACGATTTCTGATAGCGAGATTATTGCTGCACTGACCTTAGCAGCAGCAACACATTTTGGCGTGAGCTTTCACGAAGAAGCACTCACTGTTTCTGAATGGCATTCCATTCAGAGTTACATTGATTTACCCCCACAGCTAAAAGCGCGCGGGATCTAGATTCAAATAGAGATCGCAGGTCTACCACCCACCCAAGATTGAAGGGCGATTACACTCCCTCTACAACCCTAAAACTGATCGCAGCAATGGATTTCCTCAACGGGTCTCGTGCTGGTCTTTGGCGTTAGAAATGCGATCGCTGGGCGGAGGTAGGGCGCAATCATTGTGCGTAGCTTTCGGCTGTGGACGGTCAGGATTAGTGACTTTGTGAGGCGGAAGCTGGCTATCCGTGGACAAGGTACTGGGTTTCGCTTCGCTTAA
>JAGVDA010000241.1 GCA_020058975.1 Thermosynechococcus sp. WC_1
CAGTTGTTAGAATGAGGTGGCTTTGCTTTGAAATTATTGTTACCTAAATTTGAAAGTAGAGAAAATCATGGCAGTAGATGTGATTAAAGCTCCAGGCGACGCGCAAATCGGGAATTTAGCCACACCCATCAATTCTTCTGCCTTGACTAAGGCTTGGCTCCAAAACTTACCTGCCTATCGAGTGGGTCTAAAGCCGTTTCGTCGTGCCCTTGAAATTGGGATGGCTCATGGCTATCTGCTCTACGGTCCCTTCGCAAAGTTAGGGCCACTTCGCAACACAGAAATTGGCAGCCTTGCGGGTGTTCTGGGTGCGGCTGGGCTGGTTGTGATTTTAAGCATTTGTCTATCGCTCTATGCTGCCAGCCAACCCGATGCGCCCATCAACAACTTGGCTGCACCTGCCCCTAAAGATTTAGCTGGCGCTGAAGGCTGGAGTGAGTTTGCAGGCGGCTTTTTGATGGGTGGGCTTGGCGGTGCCGTAGTCGCAGGGGTTATGACTTGGCTGATTGAAGCAACGGGTCTAATCTAATTGAGTCCTGTACATGCGAGGGGATGAGTTTGCTGCGGGTAAATCACTTATCACAGCGATCAGTTCAAATCCAGAGGCCCATCGTGTCGGCTCAGCAGATGCGAGACATTGAGTCTCGTATTTTTGCGGGCGGAATGCCAGTTGCCGCGCTGATGGAAAAAGTTGGGGGTCTGATTGCGATTCGCATTCAGACCCTTTTTCCGTTGGGAGCTTTCCCGTCTATTGGCGTTGTGGCTGGGCCAGGGCATAACGGAGGCGATGCCCTAGTAGTGGCGCGAGAGCTATTTTTTCGGGGCTATGAAGTCCAGATTTATCAACCCTTAGAACGCTGTAAAGAATTGACCGCAGCCCACGCTCAGGTTGCGCGATCGCTCCTTTCTATCCCCTTCTGCACAACCGTCGAAGATCTGCACACCTGTGATGTGCTAATAGATGGGCTGTTTGGGTTTGGGTTAGAGCGAGAGCTAGAAGGGGCGATCGCCACAACCATTCACACCCTTAACCAATGGGCAAAACCCACAGTCAGCATTGATTTACCCTCGGGCATTCATACCGACACAGGTGAAGTATTAGGCGTAGCGGTACGCGCCACCCATACCCTTTGCCTAGGGCTTTGGAAACTAGGTTTAGTCCAAGATTCTGCCTTAGAGTGGATGGGACAGGCTGAACTGATTGATTTTGATATTCCGTGGGTTTGCGTTGAGGCCGTGTTGGGGAACTCTATTCCGGTTCAGCGGCTTATTGCCCAGGAGATGATGCAAACGCTGCCGTTGGTGCGATCGCCCACTACCCACAAATATAAACAAGGCCATCTGCTGCTGATTGGTGGCTCTACAACCTATCCAGGTAGCGTGATTTTAGCGGGGTTGGGCGCACGAGCTTCTGGCATAGGAATGTTAACCATTGCAGTTCCAGCCAGCCTTAAGCACCTAGTCGTAGCGCGGCTACCCGATGCGGTGGTAGTTGGCTGCGATGAGACAGCCTGTGGGGCGATCGCCCATCTCCCTCAAGATTTAGATTTGGGACGGTTTGATGCGATCGCCTATGGGCCTGGTGTGACGACAGAATCGGCGACGGTATTAGAGCAGGTGCTGGGGTGCGATCGCCCATTAGTCCTAGATGCAGACGGACTCAATTTACTGGCAAACCTAGGGGCTGATTGCCTGCAAACCCGAACAAACACCACCGTTTTAACCCCCCATGCCGGAGAATTTCGGCGGCTATTTCCACCGTTAGCAGATGCTTTGCCCATGATGGCGGCACAGCAGGCGGCACAATATTCTAATGCCGTCATTGTAATGAAGGGAGCCTGTACGACTATTGCCGCCCCCAACGGACAAGTATGGATTAATGCAGAAAGTACATCTGCCTTAGCGCGAGGCGGCAGTGGAGACGTTTTGACGGGGCTGATGGGTGGGCTAATGGCGCAGGCCAAAAAACAGAACAGATCGAAAGAATCAGCGGTACGGGCTGCGGTGTGGTGGCATTCCCAGGCGGGGTGCTGGGCGGCTCAACGCCATACCGTCATGGGTGTAAATGCAGAAACCCTTACAGAATCTCTGCTGCCCTGTATAGCTGAGATGCTTGACTTGCCCCTAGGCAGCAGCGACACTTTGCGGCATTCTTAGAGACGATAGAAGAATAGGCTTGAGGGTTTGATATGAGCAATGGGGCAGACGCCATAAAAATCATGAAACAGCAGGTGGGCAAAGCCGCCGCCGACCGCGTGCAGTCCGGTTCTATTGTGGGTTTGGGGACTGGCTCTACCACTGCCTTTGCCATTCAGTATTTGGGCGATCGCCTCAAATCGGGTGAACTCACCGACATCAAAGGCATTCCCACCTCCTTTCAAGCCTCTGTCCTTGCCAAGCAGTACGGCATTCCCCTCACCACCTTGGACGAAGTAGATCGGATTCATATTGCGATCGACGGAGCCGATGAGGTCGATCCGCACAAAAACCTGATCAAGGGTGGCGGTGCTGCCCACACCCGCGAGAAGGTGGTGGATTCCCTCGCTGAACTCTTTATTGTGGTGGTAGACCAGTCCAAAATTGTGACCGCGCTGGGTTCTACCTTTCCCGTACCAGTGGAAGTGTTGCCCATGGCGATCGCCCCTGTCACCCGCGCTTTAGAAAAACTCGGCGGCAAACCAGAGCTGCGCATGGGTATCAAAAAAGATGGCCCTGTCATTACAGATCAGGGCAATATGGTATTAGATGTCACCTTTGCTTCTATTCCCAATCCTGCCGAACTCGAAAAGACCCTGAACAACATCCCAGGCGTTCTAGAAAACGGCATTTTTGTGGGCGTGACCGACATTGTGCTGATTGGCGAAATTAAAGACGGACAGCCCATCGTCCGAGAAATGTAGTTTACGGCTTCAACCGTATTCAAAAAGGCGGCTGGTGTATTAAATCAGTCGCCTTTTTGTTAGCAAAAATTACTCATCGTTTAAACGGTCTGGGTCAATTCCTAGCGCTTTTAGCTTGGCGGCTAATCGATCTGCTCTCTGAGATTCTTGTTCAGCCCGCTGGCGCTCTTGTTCAGCCCGTTGATACTCTTGTTGCGCCCGCTGATGTTCTTGACGAGCATTTTCTGCCCCCGTCAGCAGCACTTGCCCACTTTGATCGCACCATCTCAACCAAAGATCGTGCTTCCCTTCAAAAGTTCCTTCCCAAAGGGTTACGCCCAAACCTACATGTTCTAGCCAAGTTGTTTTCATCTCGACATAGGCCATCCCTTTGATCTGATAAATCTTAAGCGGAACCCGACTCAGTTGACCACTCGGATCAAAAACGATGTAGTACTTAACCCCAATTTGGGCGTAGTCTCTAAGCTTACTGCCGAGTTCGTTGCCTTCTCGATTAGAGACAATTTCAATGGCAACATCAGGAGGTTTGCCAAATTCCCAAGTGAAATAAGAGCGGTTTTTCTTCTCCCACCAGTTTTCGGCAATTTCAACGCCTAAACTTAAAAATACGTCAGGAACCAAGGGCGGTCGATGGGTTGAGTAAAACACACCCACGTTTGCAGCGGCAAGAAAAATATCCGTATCTTTGGGCTTAAAGCCAGAACTATAGAGCGGTTCGGTTAACAGACGCTGCTGTTTTTCCGAGGGCAAATTATCCACAGGCTGATCGTCTTCAGTCGTCAGGTGACTAATGTCTAGTTCGAGATCATCGAGCGTGATGGACTCAGACATACGCATTGGGAGGCATATAGATTCACTTACCCTAGCATTTGACAGATGGGTTGTGCCTAGAATGTAGGCGAAGGCATAAGAGTGAACGGATGCTATACCGACGTTTTGGACGCACTGAAATCCAGATGCCCGTATTTTCCTGCGGGGGGATGCGCTATCAGTTTAAGTGGCAGGATGTGCCGCTCAATCAGGTGCCAGCCGACAGCCAAAATAACCTGGAGGCGACTATTCGCCGTGCCGTTGAGCTGGGCATTAACCATATTGAAACAGCGCGGGGCTATGGTTCTTCAGAGATGCAGTTGGGGCAGATCTTGCCGACGTTTCCCCGTGATCAGTTAACGATTCAAACAAAGGTTTCACCCACTTCAAACGCTCAAGAATTTCGAGAAACTTTTGAGCAATCTCTGGCCTATCTAAAGCTAGATTATGTCGATTTATTGGGGATTCACGGCATTAATAATGCAGAAACCTATGACAACACGATGAAGACAGGTGGTTGTTTAGAAGTAGCTCAACAGCTCCGTGCAGAAGGAAAAGTTCGCTTTATTGGGTTTTCAACGCATGGGCAGACGGAATTGATTCAGAGGGCGATCGCCACAAATGCCTTCGACTATATCAATCTGCACTGGTACTACATTTTCCAAAACAACTGGCCTGCTATTTTAGATGCCCAAAAGCACGACATGGGGGTCTTTATTATTAGCCCATCAGATAAGGGTGGTAAGCTATACAGCCCACCCCAAAAACTGATAGATCTCTGTGCGCCGCTTAGCCCAATGGTCTTTAATGATTTATTTTGTTTGAGCCATTCTCAGGTGCATACCTTAAGTATCGGAGCCTCTAAACCCTCCGATTTTGATGAGCATCTGAAGGCGCTCGATCTATTAGAACAGACCGATGAAATGCTTCCCGACATTTTGGCACGGCTGGAGGAAGCGGCGATCGCAACTCTTGGCAAAGACTGGCATAAGACTTGGCACCAAGGCTTACCCTCCCATGAAACGACGCCTGGCGGTGTAAACATCCCTAGCATTTTGTGGTTATGGAACTTAGCGAATGCCTATGACCTAGAAGAGTATGCCAAAATGCGCTACAACCTTTTGGGCAATGGCGGACATTGGTTCGCAGGTCAACAGGCTGCCCAAATTGACACGCTAGATCTACAGACCAGTCTTCTCTGTAGTCCTAACGCAGCTCAAATTCCAAGTATTTTGAAAGCGGCTCATAGTCGCTTTAGCAGCGAATCCGTAAAGCGACTTTCTCAACAGGATTAAAGACCTACGCCCCTTGAGGGTAGATGGGTTTCGTGCCTCAACCTAGCCTACAAAAGCTCTGTTTTTGCTGCACTCTACGAAAATCCAACTAACATAGTAATCAATCCTCTATCCACTTCAGTTCAGGAGAAATAGCCATGTCTTGGCGCGGCTCAACAACGATCCAAGATCGGATTTTTTCAAGTTTGCCTTATCTATTGCCTTTGACCAGCAGCATCGGGTTTTCAAGTGCGGTCTTACAAGAGATTCCAACATTGGGGACAGTGCTTGCCCCTCTGCTATTGCCTGTGCTGTGGCTTTATCGAACGTTACCCTTCGCTAGTCTGATCATCTTTTTTGCTCTTTTTTTACTGGTTGTGCGCAATGTAAAGGTGCCACACATGATTCGCTTCAACACCATGCAGGCGCTTTTGGTAGATATTTTAATGGTGGTGGTTGGTCTTGTTCTCCCCATTTTAGGCCGTGTAGATAGCTCTAACTTAGTGGTTGTTGCTTTGTCTAGTACGGTGTTTATTGGGGTATTGGCGATTGTGATATTCTCTGTCGTGCAGTCGCTGCGGGGGCTGTATGCAGAAATTCCAACGCTGTCGGATGCCGCCTACATGCAGGTTCGTTAAGAATCTGGTGAGAACATCCTTAGCCACTGAAGGGCTTCAGTACCAGATTCGTTAAGAGATCTTCAAAACAGCAGCGGCAGAATGTCTCCTGTCTGGTCTAGAATTGTAAAGCCTTGCTTTTAGCGCCGCCTCATTCATCGACTTAATGTGATGCTCGACCGATGCAGAGTTGCGTTTAAGAGCCGTATTGTCCATAAGGAAATCCAAATTCATGACCACTTACGAAACGATCTACATCTTGCGCCCTGATTTGGGTGAAGAGCTGGTCGATCAAGCCATTGCAAAGTACCAAACTCTCCTCAAAGATCAAGGTGCTGAGAATATTGAGGTTCAGCACCGAGGCCGTCGTCGTCTTGCCTACGATATCCGCAAATTCCGTGAGGGAATTTATGTGCAGATGAACTATGAAGCTGCTGGCACCGCCATTTCTGTGATGGAACGAGCGATGCGAATTGGAGAAGATGTGATTCGCTATTTGACTATTAAACCAGAAGAGATTGCCCCAGCCGAAGAAGAGGCAACAGCCGAAGCCGTCTAGGGTTTTGCCCCGCTGATTGAAAGCGTCAAATTTAAAGTAACAAAGCTCGGTTTAGCTGTAATGCTGCCGAGCTTTGTTGTGAAATGGTAAATTAACGGCAGTGGTACTGGAGTAATGTAAGCGTGAACCCTAGCGACGCCAATCTTCCTGATGCTGTTGAGCAAGAGTTAGCTCAACTCCGTCGCCAGCTTCAGCTTCGCGATCAGCTTGTAGAGCAGTTGTCTACAGAGCTGTTTCGCATGGTCAAAACGCACCCCCCTGCGTTGCCTCCGGCTGGTTCATCCACTTCTTCTGCGCTGGCTTTGACACCCCAAACGCCTGAGGCATCTCTACGGGATGATTTGCGGCAGCTTGAGGAGCAAATTGAGTTTTACCAGTCTCAAATTGACAAGCGCGATCAAGAAGTGGCGCGTTTGCAGAAGTCTTGCCAGGTATTGAGCGATCGCAACCAGATGCTAGAGCGCATCATCCAAGAACTACCGGAAGTGTACCGTCAAAAATTTGCAGACCGTCTAGATGCAGTTAAGTCTAAATTCCAGTCCCTCCAAACCGAAAACAGAAGGCTGCATGGCGAACTTCAGCAGGTGAATGCTCGGTTGTTGCCCGAAGGTAAAGCGCCTAAAAAGAGTTAGATCTAAGCCAGTGTTTTGTTTCGGAGTTAACTTTTTTGAAGATTTTACATAGACCGAAAAGAATTGCTAATGACTTGAAAAATAATTTACTTACCGAACAGGAGAAATTCTACTTTATTCTGGCTGGCATTATATTTAATGGCACTTATGGAACTGTTAGTTTTATAAATAATTTTAGTATTTATACACTTATCGAATATGCTCTCACAATAGGTGGAAGTTGGTGGTGTTTTCAAGAAAATAGTCGTGGAGATAATCGACAATTTCTTGATCGATTCATATGTCTTCAAGCTGCAATTTCAATTCGTGTTTGTTTAGTTATATACGGCCTATATTTTTTGCTCGGCACTATATGGAGCTTGATTTCAAACGTTGTATATTTTCCACAGATAACAGTCATCTCATTTTTGTTTTGGAATGGGATTTGGATCGGCGGGACTTGTTATATCTACATAACAATTCAAAGATTAATTAGATACATTGCAACACCTAATTCTACCTAACAGATATCTTTAAAAGAAGATTAGAATCATTGTGACGAATATGAGTTTAGTGATAATCTACTCCCCATAACTAGAGTTCGTTTTCGGCACAGCATTTATGTCAAAACTCCCGACGCACATCTCCGAGAAAATATGGAGATTGATGAGACAACTAGCTGATGTCATTGACAATGCCAGATCTGCTGAATTTTCTTTATTCACTGTATTTGGTGAAACAGAAAGAACAATTGTTTACCTTAATGATTTACAAAGTGTTGCCGAACAAGCTACTGAGCGATTCTCTCAATTCTCAAGTCTACAAATTCGGATTTTAAATATTCAGCCTCACGTTCCAGAGGATATGCTAGAGCTAGTGGCACGGGTCATTGAGAACACTGAGGCTAGACTGCCAGCTCTAGAGCAAAGTATTCAGGAAATCAGGACTGAGTGGGAGTTACTATGACAGACCAACCATTGATGCCAAATCCGTCGGTCGATCAACGACTTCTGGGTAACTTGCGGCGTGCTCGCCTGGAAATGGCGGAGTCAGGTCTACAGTTCGATGAAGTGCTTGCTAGATTTGATGAAGAGATCCGTCAACAAAAGTTGAAGCGAGTCCAAAAATCTTTAAGTCTTGTGAACGAGCAGTCGTTCAGCGCCTAACTTGTCTAGCTCATGTGTGCAGCGTAACGACTCATTATGCTACCTTTTTGCTTATTTTGTAAATCTGTCTGCTGATGCAGACGACGTTAAAAATCCTCCATTTAGCCGATTTTTTGGGTGTAAGAGTCTACCGAAATTAGGTTCTTTTAGAGCTGTCTAAAGGCGTAGGTTACTCTGTGTAACCTTAACCTATCGAGGTTTGATGCTTTTTGCAGCAAGGATGCCTGTGAATACGATTGACGAACGTGCAAAATACCTCAAACAATCTCTGGTGGTATTTGTGTTGGATGCGGAAGGAGATTTGGCGATCGCCCTAGAAGCCTTCACTGCTGAGCATCTTAACCGTCTTCCCAAAACTCAGTCCCAGAGTAGCGCCCAAACCGATTTAGCCGTTGACTGTTTTTTAACGCAAGGCCGCGTGGGTAATAAGACCCCACTAGACCTTTTTTTGGAATATCACACAGACCTAAGCCAAGAAGACCGTACACTACTTGCACAATGGAATCAGAGCTTTACAGGGTTATTTGCCATAATCCAAACGGTTGCCGATGGGTTTGAACTCAAGAACTGGCTCACAGAGAAACGCTATTTTGTGAGAGCAGTGGGGTTACAGCCACCCGAACAAATTGCTCGCCTACAGCCAAATGAAATTGTTATCACCCGCCTTGCGCCCATTACTGAAGCAGAGTGGATGTTTTTTAGCGACTTTACGTTATTAGGGAAACTGGGCAAACCTAAGCTTGCCGTCGCAGTTGGAAATTTTAAGAAATGCTACCCCGAAGATCTCTACGGAGATGCCCCAGAGCTGCTTGAAGAAGCTTGGCGCTCTGTTGAGCAATCTCATCAAGAATGGCTCGATTTTTTTGGCAGCGAAGAAGTTACGTTGCCAGGGTATAAAGCAAATCAGCAGCTACAGCTTTTTCAAGAACGCGTAACCCAGAATCGCCTAGCCGCAGCAGGTATAGATAGCAGCCAGCCTCTTTCAGATTTAATGAAACAACATGGTGCTTTTGAAGATAGCGATAGCGCTGAAATAACTCAGGTTTTAGAGACGTTTGAGCCACTTCATCAGCCATCCGCTGCAACGTCTGGCAAATCTGCCATGATTCAACCACAATTTAGCTTGCCAGATGCTCTTAAAAAAGCTGAGCAGGTCACATTACTGACCCATCCTCAGTGGGGGCAAGTTTATTTATCAAGCTATCCTCAAATTAAAGCGCTTTTAGAACTAGACACTGCACCCACAGAAAAAGATAAAAAGCTAGTCCGTCAAGCCCTAAACGAGCCTGAAATGAATGCATATCTTTGGCATCGCTTAGCACAGCAGTATCCCGTCCCACTAGAACGGCTACTGCAAAAGGCTTTGGAGCAGCCAGCATTTGGGCTGGTTGAGGGACTTAACCCACTGTTGCAGTCTTACAGTAAAGCGCTCAAGCCGATTCTGCCTGAAACGGCAAGTGTTCCGGTTCATTTGCACAGTCTTTTCCAAGATGCGGTGATGGAAGTGCATAAAACCCAGGCTCAAAAGCCTAAAGAGGTTAGCAAGGCCAATAAAGGGTTTCAGCGCAGATAGCGCCAGTGACAGCAGCAATCTTCTCTTTCTTATATACCTCCCAGAGAAGGGCTAATTCCGGCTCCCCTCGCCCGTTCTGGGAGAGGGGCTGGGGGTGAGGGTTGTATTCGTGCAAGAGGTCTAATGTTTAGGTGAGGTCTTTAGGAGGCCAAGATTCATCATCGTCCTCTAGCGTTGAGCGATTGGTTTTCTCCTCAGCTTCTTCTGTATGAGGGTTGTTTTGCTCCGCTTCAGACCCTGAAGTGGCTTCAGCTACGATTTCTTTTTGAGGGGAATTATCGGTTTCTACTGTAATGGGCGCAACCGGATGTTCTAAATCTGAAGAGGCTTGTTCTTCAAGGACGATCGGAGATTGAATTTCTTCAGGTTCTGCTTGGCTCAGAATTGGGTCAGGAACAATTTCAGGGGTTTCTTGTACTTGATCAAGCTCGATATTTGTCTCTGATTCCAGGATTTCTGCTGTGGGGGGAGTTTCAACAGGCCCTTCGGCGAGAGTAGACTCTGGGTGCGTAACGGACTCTGGGTGCGTA
>JAGVDA010000114.1 GCA_020058975.1 Thermosynechococcus sp. WC_1
AACAAGACGATAGAAAATCAAGTATTCCTCAACTGGAAAACTCCTCAGTCCAGATGCCAGTTCTTTCCGACTACGTCCTAAACTCGAGAAAATGGCTAGATTTAGACAATTTTATTGATTGTGTCCAGCAAGCGCTCAGCTGCATCTAGGCTCTGTACATCCGCAATGTAGTCAATAATACTTTCAATATCGCGGCTGGCTGGAACCGTAAACTTACAGACGTGGCTTATTCGCTAGACTGATCACAACGCTGAACTAACTTTGTGCGGAGGTTTTAAAAGACAACCTCATCATCCATCAATTCACCTCGATTAGCCGCCTCATAGCCTACCATCACTTCTCGGCACAGTTCATCAAATCGGCTTTTATAAACGTGTTCATGCTCTTTAAAGAATTTCATTGCCGTAAGGACAACATCAGCTGCAGATAAGTAATTGCCGCTGTCCATTTGTCTTCTGACAAACTGATCCAGTTCTGGTGTTAGTGAGATTTCCATAGATTGTGATTATCGACAACCTTTTTTACTTTAATTCGACTCCAGCAATTTGAGCCAGAGCCACAAGGCAATCCGTCTGGAGCGTGGGTAAGGCGATCACCCTCGTCTGCTTAAGCCCAACGCATGCGGTCGCATTCTTTCAATTCAGACAGCCCAAATTAGTTTGTGATTAGTTTTTTTAAGGTCAACGCAACCTACTGTGCTGTAGGGTGATCGCCTGTAAACCACTACTGGATTTTGATAGCATGGTCACAATCTTGCACGATTAGTCCTATGACAGTTGCCATCACAGAAACGGTTAAGACCCTTGCCGAGGCAGAACGACGATTTAACTTGTCACGGACTGAGGATGAATCTTTGTTTTTAGAATGGCAAATGACGTTCCCAGAACTATTAGCCACAGAACAGTTTGCCTTAGATGAGTTACGGCAGCGATATCTCTATCAACGCTCTGAAGGACAGCTACTGGAGGGAACAGTCACGCTATTAATGGCTTCACCACTGCTGGCAATCGCCGGATTTTATGACCCACCCTTTCGGATAAGAGCAGAAGAATCTGTGCTGTTGAGTCTGGAAGATAGCGAAAAGACTCTGCAAGGACAAATAGATGTGCTGGTGCTCTTAAATCAGCTTTGGGTAGTAGTTTTAGAATCCAAAAAAACGGCATTGTCAGTTTGGGCAGCGCTGCCCCAAACCCTCGCTTATCTGATGGCAAATCCTCAGCCAGCCCAACCGAGCTTTGGCTTGGTGACGAATGGTGATGAAATTTTGTTTGTAAAGCTGATGCAGCAAGAGAGCCGATACTACGCGCTGTCGCGGGTGTTTTCACCGTTTACGTCTAAGCGAGAGCTTTACAGCGTCTTGCAGATTTTGAAGCGGTCAAGAAATTGGCGCTGCTGTGAACTAGGCGGACTCTTGGTGCATGGCGATCGCCCAACGCCTGCATCAAGCTAACACAACCGATTAGAATACAACTTTTTCAGGCGACTGAAAGGCTTCTGCCTATTCCAGATTTTGCGGCAGACCTTCACCTAACCGTCGGTGAAATATTTAGCTAATTGCTTGAGTAAGCAGAAACACAACCTTTGAAAGATTTTACTCAGATAGGCTTGAAACTTACGTTTTGGGCAAACTTATAACAAAATATGCATCATTTCTTTTAAATTCGTGTTAACTTGCTCTGAATCATAAAAACGCCTCTTACAAAACGCTTATGCCCTACGATGCCAACCTTTTAGAAATTTCCGTTGAAGCCTTAGCCCAGCGTATCGCCACAGCAGATGCTCCTCTTCAGCTTATTGACGTGCGCGAATTGCAGGAAATTGCGATCGCCGCCCTCCCCAACTTCCAAGTCTTTCCCCTTAGCCAATCCGCAGAATGGATGGCAACCCTCCCCACCCAGCTAGACCCCCACGCTGAAACCTATGTCATGTGCCATCACGGCATGCGCTCTGCCCAGATGTGTCAGTGGCTCACTCAGCAGGGCTTTACCAACGTCAAAAATATCGCAGGTGGCATTGATGCCTATGCTCTAGTGGTTGATTCCTCCATCCCTCGCTACTAACCCAGCCCTTCAGTGAACCATCGCCACCATGTACCTTCAGCTCACCGAGCGCCAGCAAAAAGTCCTTCGAGCCACCGTTAACCACTACATCGAAACGGCAGAGCCTGTCGGTTCCCAAGCGCTTGCGAAAGAGTACGAATTTAGCCTTAGCTCCGCCACCATCCGCAATGTCATGGGCATGTTAGAGAAAGAGGGCTTACTTTATCAACCCCATACTTCTGCGGGACGCATCCCCTCAGATTCTGGGTATCGCGTCTACGTCGATAAACTCATCACCCCTTCAGATCAGTGGGTAGAACGCATCCAGCAGCTTCTTGCCAAACGGCTACCCGCCGAACCCGCCAGTTTTGAAACTCTCCTGCGCCAAGCCGCTCAGATTTTAGCCACCCTTAGTGGCTGTGTGGCGCTAATTACCGTACCCCAGTCATCCCTTGCCACCACCATTCGTCATCTGCATTTGGTGCAGGTAGAGCCACAGCGGGTGATGCTGATTTTGGTCACAGATACCTACGAGACCCGTTCTGTGTTTATGGATTTACCCGCTCATTTGGGGCAATCTGAAGATGCTGAATTGCTAGAGCAAGAACTGCACCTACTCTCGAACTTTCTGAATCATCATCTGTGCGGTAAGTCGTTATCAGAACTGGCGTTGATCGACTGGCAGGCATTAGATCGCGAGTTTCAGAAATTTGCAGCATTCCTTAAGCAGCTTTGCCAAGATCTAAGTCAGCGCAATCAGTCGCCCATCGCCAACCCTATTTTAATTGGCGGGGTTTCTGAGTTTTTGCGTCAGCCCGAATTTTCAGAACTGGCGCAAGCCCAGACCATTATTCAGATGCTAGAAGAAGAACAAGACCAGCTCTGGCCTCTCATTTATGAAGGCATAGAGTTTAAGGTACCGTCTTCTAAAAAGGGTACTCGCCCCCCTGTTCTCATTCGCATTGGCACAGAAAATGCGCTTAAGCCGATTCAAAACTGCGCGCTGGTTTCATCGGTGTACCAAAAAGGTACCACGCCCGTCGGCAGCGTTGGCGTTTTGGGGCCCACGCGCATGGCCTACGAGCGCGTCATTCCG
>JAGVDA010000078.1 GCA_020058975.1 Thermosynechococcus sp. WC_1
CATAGACCGCCTCAGCCGCTCTGGGAAAGCATGGTGGACTGGACGCATCATCAAGGTATTGCCGAAGTCAAAATTACGACGGCAAAAGGCACTGTGCTTGAGGAAGAAATTTCTACTCAAACGCACTCAGAAGTGACAGCTCACGTTCTCAATACCCTATGGCAAGGGAAGACTCAGGTTCTTAATGACCTTTCAGAGATTGATATCGTGGGGCATCGTGTGGTGCATGGGGGGCAGCAGTATCAGCAAAGTACCTTTGTAACGGCTGAGGTTAAGGCGGCGATCGCCTCACTCACTTGCTTTGCCCCCCTCCATAACCCCATCAACCTTGAAGGCATAGAAGCCATTGAAAAAGCCCTCGGCGACGTGCCTCAAGTGGCAGTCTTTGATACGGCGTTTCATGCTCAACTGCCCCTTGCCACAGCAGTTTATCCGGGGCCTTACGCCTGGTTTGAGCACGGTATACGGCGCTATGGCTTTCACGGTATCAGCCATCAATACTGCGCCCAGCGCACCGCTCAGCTCATGGGCAAACCCCTTGAAAAACTGCAACTTATTGTCTGTCACTTAGGCAATGGCTGTTCGCTTTCTGCCATCCGCAACGGTCACAGTGTAGACACCACCATGGGGTTTACGCCCCTTGATGGCCTCATGATGGGGACGCGATCAGGTTCGGTAGACCCAGGAATTTTAATTTATCTATTGCGGCAAGAAGGCTATAGTGCTGACCAGTTAGAGCAGATCCTAAATAAACAATCAGGGTTAAAGGGCATTTCCGGCTCCTCTGCCGATATGCGACAAATCACGACGTCAGCAGCAACGGGGAATGCTCAGGCTCAGCTTGCACTAGATATGTTTATCCATCGGTTGCGCTCCTCTATAGGAGCAATGCTCACGAGCCTAGATCGCCTAGATGCGCTTGTCTTTACAGCAGGAGTGGGGGAGAATTCCCCTCTGGTTCGTGCTGCGGCCTGTGAAGGTTTTGGCTTTTTAGGCATACAGCTTGATCTAGCCAAGAATGAAAATCATCCCGTTGATGCAGATATTACGGCGCAGGATTCAGCCGTGCGGGTCTTTGTGGTTCACACGCAAGAAGATTGGGCGATCGCCCAGGAATGCTGGCATCTCCTCAACCGTTAATCGCAACCAGTATCCCGCTAACGACGTTTTACAACGCGCATAGGCACCCCTTTCTCAGGAGCCATCGTAAAGCCTCGCCGAACTGGCTTAATCGGCTTATTGGTATTCAGCTCTAGCTGCCACTCTGAAAGAATGCTCATCAACACCAGCTTCATCTCAAACAATGCAAACGCCATACCTAAACAACGACGATTACCCCCACCAAAGGGAATGTACTCATACAGCGAAAACTGTCGCTCTAAAAAGCGATCAGGTCGGAATTGCTCAGGATTGGGATACAGATCGGGGCGATGATGCAGTAAATAAATACAGCCACTTAACTGAGTTCCTTTCTCTAACGCCTTCCCCATCAGTGTCCAAGGTTTTTTAAGCATCCGAGTAAACGTAAACAGCCCGACAGGGTAAATTCGCAATGTTTCATCGCAAATCGCGCTGAGGTAGGGTAAGCGAGAAATTGCGACCGGATCGCAGTTTTCTTCTAGCTCATCCAGTTCTTTGTGCAGCTTTTGCCCAACTTCTGGTAAATGGTGAATCCAGTACAGTGCCCAGGCGATCGCCGTGGCTGTGGTTTCATGTCCGGCAAAGAGGAGCGTCATCATTTCATCGCGTAACTCTTGATCGGTCATGGGCTGCCCTTCTTCGTCCCGTGCCGTCATCATTAAGCTTAAAATGTCGTCCCCTAAAAGGGCAGGGTTCGCCCGTCGCTCTTGAATTTCAGTAAAAAGCAGCGTGTCAATTTGTTTGATTTGTCTTGTAACCTTGCCCCAAGGACTCCATGCGCCCCAATCCTTTTGAAGCCAAGGGATAAATACAAACATAGAATTGAAGGGTTTCTCAAAGAAACTCAGCATTTCATCGAGATTTTGCCGTAGTTGCTCTGCCCGTTTCCCTGTATGAACGCCCAAAACGGTTCGCATAATTACCCGCAGGGAAATTTCTTGAATCACCGTGCGCATGGAAAACGTTTGCCCAGGTTGCCAGCGAGACGTTACCTCCTGAGTAATTTCACAAATGGCTTCACCGTAGGTTTTGAGACGCTCCCCGTGAAACGGTGGGGTTAAAAGCTTTCGCTTTCGCTGATGGACTTTACCATCCAGCATCAAGATAGAGTTACTGCCTAAAAAAGGCCGAAAGATAGCATTACTCTGACCCGACTCAAATAAGTCAACAGGGGCGGTCATCATTGCTTCAATGGCTTCTGGTTGGCTTAGCACAACGACAGAGCCAAGTCCGCCCAGCTTAGCGGTATAACAGTCGCCATACTTCTGTACGTTGTTTGTCAAGGTTTCTAGGGGCTTAAAAATCGCCTGAAGAACCTGAAAAAATGGCAGCGTCTCCGGGCCATTGGGTAAGGTCATAGAACCTGCCTCATAAAATTATGCATAGGTATAGTCTGACTTCATTTACTTCGTCAGAGTTTCAGAGGCTGACCTCGTCTTATTTCTTCTAAGACTTTCAGCTACTTTGAGTTTTCTGCACCACTAAGGATCGTGGATTAAATAAGACCCCGAATTAAGGATTCTGAGGTTTGGCAGTGTAATTCCATTTTGGAAGGTAATCATCAAATATGATTTCCATAG
>JAGVDA010000291.1 GCA_020058975.1 Thermosynechococcus sp. WC_1
AACAGGTTGGTGGCAATGCGACTAAGCCAGCCGCGAAACTTAACCGGCTCTTGAAGGCGGCAAATATTGCGATAAACCCGAATCCAGACTTCTTGCGCCAAGTCGGCTCTATCATCCCAATCTGGCGCAAGGTGATACAGCACCCTGTCTACATGAGACTGATGCCGACGCATCAGTTCAGAAAACCCGATGCGATCCGGTCGTTGACCGCTCGTCTGGCAAAACGCCACAAGCTCGTTGTTGGCAAGTTTATGGGGTGGTATTTGCACTGAAGGTACTGACCCCTCGACCCCTGACCAAGGCACAGAAAAACTGGATGTCATGGGATGGACTAGACCATAATACAGTTCTCTGTTCCTGACGCTCGGCTTAGCTCAAAAGTTCCCCCTCTCAAGCCGAAGCTAGATTCGCCTCGTAGCCGCAATCCTCTGCGCTTAGATGCTATTACTACAAAACGCGGCTGATCAGCTTGATAGAATGTCGCCATTACCAATGGCGACACAAAGCATGGCTACCCATCGGATATTTAAAAGTTCTGAGTTTTTGCAGCCCACCGATGAAGAACCCATCCGGTCGGTTGTGACGGAATCTAAAGATGCTGCGGTTGTGGCTTGGTATGTTAAACCAGGGCAGAAGATTGCACCACACATTCATCCCAGTGGGCAAGATACATGGACGATTCTGACGGGCAAGGGAGAATATTACCTCGATCAAACGGGTGCAACCCAAACCATCATTGCAGGGGATGTCGTGGTTGCGCCTGTCGGATGTGTTCATGGCGTACTCAACGGCGGTGAGGAGCCACTGGTGTTTATTTCAGTTGTTTCACCTGCGGAGGCTGGGTATCAACTACTTTAGCTTTTCGGCTTTAGCTTTCTGACTTTAACGTTTAGCTAGAGCTGGCAGACTGCCTTTGGTAGCGCCACTTCCAAGTCGTGCTAGAAAGTACATTGGTCAAAATATGGGCGATGACGGGCACCATGAGGTTATGGGTCACAAGGGTGCTGTAGCCCAAGGCAAACCCTACAATAGAAGCCCACAAAACATAGGGCCACTGCTGAGGGCTGCTCATGTGCAGAATGCCAAAGCAGATACTAGATGCTGCCAAACCAGTCCAATTTAACCCCAACGAGGGCAGCATAACGCCCCGAAACAGAAGTTCTTCGCTAAGACCAGGCAATACCCCTAGCCAAAATAAATCCGGCCATTCTAACGGCTTTAAAATGAGCTGTAGATAGATATCTGCGGACTGCTGGTAGCGAGGCCAAAATTGATAGAGCAGCGCACTGCACCCGGTAATGCCTAAGCCTAAGCTGATGCCCCACAGTACATCTGAAATGTTGATCTGGATAGGCACTTGAGGCGTTGAATCTAGCCGCAGCCAGACCTTCGCCACCACGAGCAAAATAACCGCCGTAATGCCCATCGCAATTAAGATTTGAGAGCGGCTTAGGGGTTCAAATTCAGGTTGTTGAGACGTCGGTTTCACCACAATAAGTATTTAGACGCATTCCGTCTCTTAAACGGTAGCAGGTTTAGCCTCTCCCAGACTGTTCTCCCAGAACGCTATCGGCAGCATTTTTGCGGTGAGGGCGTTTGGATTGATCCCCGCACGCATCGCAACGAGCATCCCAAGCGCCTCGCTGTAGGACTGGGCGCACCAAACGGACAGCCCGAGGGATTGAGGCGTGACGTTGAGGGTGGTGTGGTTATCAGCAACCGTAATGATTTGAGTGTGAGTGGGGGTGCGGGTCTGGCTCCAGCTCAGAACGGCGCTTCCGCCACAGGCGCTCTCAGGAATCACGACGGCATCGACGGCATCTGTGCCAATGTCATGGGTCTGGAGTTCCCCGCGAATAAACTGCGGTGCGCGGCTAAGCCCTACCAAAACGCAGGGTAAAAAGGTATGGCCTAATTCTTCTGCGGCAGAGCGAGGGCTAAGGTTAGGGTCTAGCGGTAAGGGCGAAAGGGCGGGGGCGTGGGCACAGGGAACCCCAAAGGTGCGCACCACAAGATGACTAATGACGGCTTCTGCACCTGCTAAGGGGTCTACACCTTGACCGTGACGGTAGTTATAGAGGGCTTCGCTGCTGATGTTTTCAGGGAAGCGAACTACCACGGCGATCGCCGTAGCCCCTGCCTCATGAATCAGCTTTTCTGCGGCTCGAAGTAGGCTATCTGGGTTTTGAATGGTGCCCCACGTTGCGCCCGATGCAGCCGTGTTGAGCGTGACCCCCAGGGGTTGATCGGTCAGCACCGCGTCGGTCAGGGTTAGCCCCAACGTGGCACGAGCCGCATCGGCAGCCTGAAGATGGCGAATCTGTAAATCTGGCTCAATCGACTGATCGAGAATTAGCCCAATGCGGTTGCCGTGAACGGGGCGCAGCCCCCAACGGCCTGCTGCAAACTGATCTAGGCCATAACCCTCAACATATAGGGCATTTGGAATGGGCCAGTAAAGCTGCGCCCCGTTGAGGACGTTGGGATGGGTAATGAGGCGATCGCAGATGCTGCCCATAGCCCGTGCCACAGGCAAAGCATCCCCCGCGTAGCCGCCAATGGCAGCACCAATGCCTGTGGGGATAATCAATGCAACAGTAAAAGGACGTTGAGTCAATGGCGTTTCAGTACCTCAATGGGTCTATTCCTCTGGGTTTATATCTCTTGTAGCACCACTGCTTCAACGTGAGCAATGCCCTGACGTACCTCAGTAATAGCCCATCGCAGCGGTTCACCTTGAAGGGTAAGCTGTGCCTCAATGGTGTGCTGAAGCGAAAGGGCGAGATCGTTGAGGTTGATTTCTACCGTGATGAATTGCGTGACCATCTGTTTAGAAAGGTTGGAAGGGCAAACTTTATCGAAAGAGTCTGAATATTAACCGTACAGCATTCGCTAAAGGCTGGATGGATCAGAGAAAATGGCGATCGCCCCAAATAATATAAACAGCAAACCACCAAACCAGGTGATGACGCGCTCAGAAATGCGCCCTGCTGCCCAACGCCCCCCTACAACGGCAATGAGTGAACAGAAGGTATGCCCCAAAATGCCCCCTAGCGTTACCCCAATGGGGCTGCTCTGCATCGCTAAAGCCATTGTGGCAATTTGAGTGCGATCGCCCCACTCTGCCACAAAGGTCAAAATAAATGCTTCTAGCATAATCGCCCAAGGCACCCTTTTTTTGAGCGCCTGCTGCCGATCTCCCTGATTGTGAGACTCAAAAGACTCTACCTCTTGCGAAGCTTCTTCAAGGGGTTCTTGCTCCTCAGAGGGGGTCATGCGACTGGCTTGCCAGCACAGCCAACCGCCAAATCCAAAGCACAACGCCACAAAGAACCAGTGGGTAACGGTTCTAGGCAAAAAGCTTAGCAGATGCCCCGCACCCACCGAAATTACGGTCATCAGCGCCAACGCCGCAATAGAGCCGCAAAAGACCCAGCGACGCGGATAGCGCATTGCCAAAATGAGCGCAATAAAGAAAGTTTTGTCGCCTAGCTCCTGACTTGTAATCAGAAACAGCGCAGATGTAAATGCCTCTAGCATGACAGCCTGTCGTCCCACAGCAAGAATGAAGAGACCTTCTGTAGGCTAGGCTGGTCATCAAGACTTCACCAAGCCCACAGAATTTCTCCTGTGAACATTAGTGAAAGTCTCGCGCCGATGACTCATTAAATGAATGTTATCGTGACCAGAACCAGGCTCATCGCCAGTATGTTGACTCTGATCTCGCGGGGTTTCCCGCTTCGCTACTCCCTTTCTAAGCTAGAGCATACCATAGGCAATGCTAAAGGCAACTAGGCCAAATCCTCTATGATGAGTGGAGTTTTGAGTTGCCCATCATTGTTACCCATCATGTCCCATTCTCCTCTAGAAGCCGCCGTTGAGCCGATTCCTACACGAGGACTGATTCATCGCGTTCTAGAGCCTGCGATCCAGTTTTGGCTAAAGTCGCAGGTGGAGTCGGTTGCGAATTTAGTGGTGCATCTAGAAGGGGGCGATCGCCAAATCTTGTCCGGGTACTTGCCCCGAGTACAGCTCAACACCCAAAAAGTCGTCTATCGGGGTCTGCACCTTAGCCAAATTGAGATTATTGGGCATAACCTTCGCATTAACATCGGGCAAATGCTCAAAGGCAAAGCGTTTAGGCTCTTAGAACCCATCGCCATTGACCTCAACGTCATGCTTCAGGCACAAGATGCCCAGGCTTCGCTTCATTCTGAGCTATTTCAAAGCGCCATCATTGATGCGCTACAGCTTTTGGTGGGCGAGCAAATCGCCGAAACCCTAGGCCAGCCAATGTCCTCTGAAGACCTTAAATTACAAAACCCAACCCTTGCCCTCGCTCAAAATACCCTGCGATTTAGCGCCGTACTCAGCACCCATCAAGGCGACAAATCTGTGCCTGTAGCGCTCCAAACTGCCCTGACCTTGGGCTGCGACTTTCACACCCTCAGCCTTGAGCATCCAGAATGGTTGCCCACCCCCAACGCAAAGCGAGGGCTACCGCTCCACGATCTGCATGGCTATACGTTTGATTTAGGCCCTCAAACCCAGATCCAGACCCTGTCAATTACCCCCGAAGGCATCTTTTTAGAAGGCCAACTGACGGTTTTGCCGGAAGCATAGCAATCCCTAGCAAAAAGGAAAACCTCACTAACGCAGTACTTTAATGTCTATATGCATCAGACTTTGGCCTTGGGCAGAGAAAAATCAGAACCCTTATGTTGCCAAGATTGCAAATTTGGGAATCTTAAGTACAGCAATGCTCAACAAACTGCTGCTAAGCATTCGGTCGCAAGTCTTGGATGAGTCTTGGATAATTGATCCTCAAAATTCTTCTGTTGTACTGAAGTTCAACCCCATTTTTCTCCTTATCCCTTGATCTGAAGGTGTATCTTCCTTGTCTGAGCCGTTTTTGTATGACATTAGCCCCTATACTTCGGCCAGAACGACTGCACCCAGCGCCGAGGAACCCCAACTGTCGAAATCTGTTCGGCACCTGCTTGCCGTTGAAGATACAGAGGGGCAGCGGTTACTGCCCTTAGAGTCTACATCCCACTCCATTGGTCGAGACGCAAGCAACTCTATTGTGCTTAAGTCTAAGGCCGTCTCTCGACAGCATGCTTTGCTACTTAGGGTCACAAGCTCAGACCCCAGCAACTATGGGTTTTTAATCATTGACGGCAACCTTCAGGGCAAGCGCAGTAAAAACGGAATCAAGGTGAATGGCAAGAAATGTCATTCCCATCGCCTCAAACATGGCGACCAGCTTTTGCTCGGAAACCTCGTTAAAGTTCGCTATCTCATTCTGCCGTCGTTGACGGATGAAGCATTTGTCTCTTATTCAGAGACCCTTGACTACACAGAACTATTTGCCGAATCGGTTCTCTCTGCGCCCATGGCACCGAGCCATGCCGAAGATCAGTTTGATGAAGTCTCTTTAATTCGGCTTGCTTCTTTTCCAGAAATTATTCCTAGCCCCATCTTTGAAGTCAACTTAACTGGAGAATTGACCTACCTCAATCCAGCCGCAGCCCAGGTTTTTCCTGACCTCACCCAAAAAGGGATGACCCATCCAATGCTGGATGGTCTATTTGAGCTGATTCAGAAGTCCACATCTAATATTTTGGTGCGTGAGGCGGCAGTCGGCACTCAGGTCTTTGAGCAGTCGATTCACTACATCCAAGAAAGTGACCTGATTCGCTGCTGTGTGTTTGATATTACAGAGCGCAAAAACGCCGAGTCTGAGTTAAAAAAGCGCGATCGCCTCTTGCAAAGCGTAGCCGAAGCAACAACCTATCTATTAGCAAACGTAGGCTATGACTCTGCCATCAACGAAGCCCTTGCAACCCTAGGGAACGCCGCGCGCGTAGATCGCATTTGTATTTCCATGAACCATGCACACCCCAGCAGTGGAGAACTTGCCACCAGCATGCGGTTTGAGTGGACACGTGAATCAATACCGTCCATTCTAAGAAATACCATCCGCCACAATCAGCTTTATAGTAATCCGTCCTTAAAGCGCTGGTACCACATTCTGACCGACGAAACGGCAATTCGTGGACTCACACGAGACTTAGAAGAAGCGGAGCAAGAGCTGCTGCTACAAGACTGCGTGCTGTCTATTTTAGTGGTGCCCATCATTGTCAATCTTAAGTTTTGGGGCTTTATTGAGCTGCATCAATGCTCAACAGAATACGAATGGTCGCCTCAAGAAGAATCCATTATTTTTGCGATGGCTGCCAGCATTAGCGCCGCCCTTCAGCGCCAACAAACCGAAGAAATAATCCATCACCAGGCATTCCATGATTCCCTCACCAACCTGCCCAACCGCATCCTGTTTAATGACCGCTTAGACTTTGCCCTTTCTAGCGCCCGCCGCAACGGTCAAAGTTTAGCCGTCATGTTCATGGATCTCGATCGCTTCAAAATTATCAATGACACCCTTGGGCACTCCGTTGGAGATGAACTTTTACAAGGTGTCGCCCAGCGGTTACGGGACTGTCTCCGAGAAGGCGATACCGTCGCGCGGTGGGGAGGAGATGAATTTACGATTCTGCTGCCGCAAATTCGCGACGCCGATGACGCAACCCAGACGGCCCATCGCATTCATGAGGCACTAAAAACGCCACTGAATATTAACTCCCACGAGCTTTACATCAATGCCAGCATTGGGATTTCAGTCTACCCTCAAGATGGCAAAGTAGCAGAACTGCTGCTGCAAAATGCAGATGTCGCCCTGTACCGCTGCAAGGATCAGGGGCGAGGCAGTTTTCGGCACTATGCCCCCAATATGAACTCTGAAGCCCCAGAACTATTTGCCCTAGAAAATAGCCTTCGTCATGCGCTGGAGCGCCAAGAATTTTTGCTGTATTACCAGCCTAAAGTGAATATCAAGACAGGGCAGATTATTGGCCTAGAAGCCCTGCTGAGATGGAATCATCCAGAACTGGGGCTTGTGTCTCCCGCAACCTTTATTCCGCTGGCAGAAGAGACGGGTCTGATTGTTGAAATTGGCACCTGGGTAATGGAAACAGCCTGCGCTCAGACGGTTCAGTGGCACCGAGCAGGTCTCACGCCACTCTCCGTTGCGGTTAATTTATCGGCCCGTCAGTTTTTTCAACCCGATCTGGTGAATGTTGTGGCGCAGGTATTGGCAAGATCCCAGCTAGAGCCACAGTTTTTAGAGCTTGAGGTGACAGAAACCACTGCTGTTAAGTACATTGACTTTACTAAGGTGCTGCTCAGCCAAATGCAGGACATGGGCGTGCATATTGCGATGGATGACTTTGGTACTGGCTATTCATCCCTTAACTACTTAAAGCAACTGCCGCTCAATACGCTCAAAATTGACCAGTCCTTTATCCGAGATCTAAAGCCAGACTCTAAAGATATAGAGATTGTCAAAGCGGTGATTTCTTTGGGGCAGGGACTCGACCTTACGATTGTTGCAGAAGGTGTAGATAGCGAAGTACAGCTTGGGCTTTTAAGAACGCTCAACTGCACGATTATTCAGGGCTATCTTTTTAGCCGTCCCTTACCCGTTGATCAAATGACCGAAATGCTTCATACGAACCGGCAAAACCACTCTATCTATGAACTGAGTGCTTAATCGCTGCCCGAGACATTTGCGGAATGGCTGCTGTAGAGCCAATCTGAATTAAATTAATTTTTTGGGTGGCAATGGCAGGAGGCTGTAGTTCCGTTAAGCCTGATCTTTCTAGTAAGTCTTTCC
>JAGVDA010000040.1 GCA_020058975.1 Thermosynechococcus sp. WC_1
GGTGCTGCAAGATCGTGAAGGGCCATCTATGGAGCTAGACCCTAATGTCACAACGGGCGACTACCTCTGCGGCTTTTTGCTAGGCACCCGCGAGGCACTCTACGAAAAAGGCCGCGACACCATTACTGTGACCCTCCCGACCGTTAACTCAAAAATGGTGGGTGCGTTAATTGCGCTTTATGAGAGAGCCGTCGGTTTTTACGCGACGCTGATCAACGTCAATGCCTACCATCAACCTGGCGTAGAAGCAGGGAAGAAGGCAGCGGCAGCAACGCTAGCGCTTCAACAAAAGCTCTTGGAAGGGCTAAAAGATGCAAATGGGGCGATCGCACTGACGGATCTTGCGGCAAAGGTAGGCGAGACGGATCGGATTGAGACGGTCTACAAAATTCTGCGCCACCTCCACGCCAACGGACGACTCAAGTTTGAGGGGTCGCTAAGCCAACCAGAGGGGCTTAAGGTTTCTAGGCTCTAATTAATCTTAAGAAGGGCCGACCAAATCTAAAGGCACCATATTGCATTCTAGAAGTTTGTTGAGCAGCGGGGCACTGACCTTCTGAAGAATAATCTCCTTCAGTTTGGGGTTCGTTTTTACGTCCAGTAAAATTTTGCCGACCAAGGACTCTTGGTCAGGTGCCTTGCTGCTGGCTTCTTTGATTTTATCGAGCAGTGTTACCGCCTCTGGGCAAGTTGAGTTCTGAATTTTTGTCGCTAAGCCATCACCAATTTGAGTCGTAAACCCGACTAAGGTTTCTTCAGGCAGACCGCTGTTGGTAGGGGCGCTGGAAGGCTGGGCAAAGGCGATCGCCTGGGGTAAAACAAAGCCTACAGCTAGGGCAAGGCGCAAGAAGGGCTGTCTCCAAAAGGATGGAGCGGAAAAAAGAGCCATGGTAAATCCTAAAGAGTCTGGTAATAAGTAAAATCTGACAGGGTGGGGTTAAATTTTTAGACACCTTTTTCTGTAAGGCTGTTCCAGTGGTTCAGCACCAGTTGCTGAATGTTTTTGAGCGGTTGATTGTGGTGCCGTGCCAGTTGAGCGCAATCTTCGTATTCCGGCTGGGCGTTGACGATGCGATCGCCATACCGCGCTACTTTTACCCGAACTGAACCGAGGGGTGTCTCAACCGTTTCGATTATTCTATGCAAGACCGTCCGCTGTTGGATAGAGCGACGGATGCCGAGGGTGGTTGTCTCACGAAACAGGATTGCTTCACAGGGTTCAATGAGGGCTGTTGGGCAAAGTACGCTCAGCAAAATGCCAGGTCTAGATTTTTTCATGGCGATCGCCTGAGTGAAAACATCTACAGCACCTGCCCCCAGCAGCACATCGTACAGATAGCCCACAATCTGCGGATTAATATCATCAAGCTGGGTTTCTAGCAGCGCGATTGTCTCGTGGTTGGCGACAGTAGAAGATATATCCCCGTCTGCGTCTCCAATCCACAGCCGCAGTAAATTAGGAATCGGTAAATCGTGACTACCTGCACCTAAACCAATCTTATGAAGCTTAAGGGCAGGTGCTGCGCCAAAGCCTTGAGCTAAAGCTGTCACAATTGCTGCACCTGTGGGTGTCACTAACTCTTTTTGTATACCGTTGTCGTAAAGCGGCACCTGACGAAGCGCCACAAGCTGTAATACCGCTGGCACTGGCACCGGAAGTAACCCGTGAGCCGCTTTTACCGTACCGCCACCTGTGGGCAAAGCAGAACAAAAGACCTGATCGACCTCAAGCCAATCTAAGCCGATGCAGGTGCCCACAATATCCACAATGGCATCTGTCGCACCCACTTCATGGAAGTGTACCTGCTCTGGCGAGATGCCGTGGACAGATCCCTCGGCGATCGCCAACGTCCGAAAAATCTCTAAACTCCAGGTTTTGACCCGTTCTGGAAGCTGGGTTTGCAAAATCAGCGCCTCAATTTCGGGCAAATGGCGATGAGGCGCATGGTGAGAATGCTCGTGGGCATGAACCTTAACCTGTACATAGGTTCCTCGCTGCCCCTGACGATGAACTGTTTCTACAACAATTTGATACTCGTCAGTTAAGGAAAGCTGAGCCAGGGAATCTTGTAAATGCTGAAGGGGCACCCCAACATCTATGAGGGCACCCAAACACATGTTTCCGGCGATGCCAGTAGGGCAGTCAAAATAGGCAATTCGGGGCATTTTGTATCTTGAAATACGGTTGAGAGCCTATGATAGGCAAGTTGGCGTTGCGTTAGCGAATTACCGTCATGGCTCAAGTGTACACCGTCCATCCAGACTCCCCCCAGCCGCGCGTTGTGGCACAAATTCGGGATGCGTTGCAGTCCGGGGCGGTGATGCTTTACCCCACCGACACGGTTTATGCGATCGGCTGTGACCTCAACTCAAAGTCCGCTGTCCAAAAGGTACGGCAGATCAAGCAGCTCGCCAACGATAAGCCCCTTACTTTTTTGTGTCCTTCTTTGTCTGATATTGCCAAGTACGCCCACGTCAGCGACCCCGCCTATCGGCTGATGCGGCGGTTGGTACCAGGTGCCGTGACGTTTATTTTGCCAGCGACAAAGCTGGTGCCCAAGCTTGTGCAAAACCCGAAACGCAAAACCACGGGCATTCGTGTGCCCGACCATGCCGTGGCTCAGGCACTTTTAGAGGCGTTAGGAAACCCCATTATTTCGACTTCAGCCACCGTGGGCGTGTCTTCAGAGGATGAGTATGTGCCTGTTTCATCAACTTCTAGGGCTGAACTATTTGATGCCTTTGAGAAGCTAGTAGACATTATTGTTGATAACGGTCAAGAACCAAGTCATGAGGTTTCGACGGTTTTAGACCTGGGTGAGGAGTCTGTAAAAATCCTGCGTCAGGGGCTGGGTTGGGATGAGATTGCGCCATTGCTAGAAGGGGCGATCGCGCAGTAGCCGCATTGTCTCGCTGAGAATTGAACTAACGCTTTAAAAATTGGCATAGCAATCGCCAGTCAAGCAGAAACCCCGCAGTAGTGTAAAGGTAATTCTGCTTCGAGGTTGATTGCGGTATGCCTTATCCAGAGCCTGAACGCTACATTCCCCTTCAACTGCGTTTATTGGCAAGCCATCCAGCGCTCTTAGAAGGGTTAGACACATGGCTTAAGTTAGGACTCATTACCGACCGCGAAGTTCAGGTTCTTTGTCAGCGCTATTTAGCCAGCGATCTTCCAGCACAGAAAGTCGTTGCGTCAACGCCCGTAAGCACAGCGATCGCAACACCACAAACTGAAATCGCCCAGACGCAGATGGTGGCGGTGATCGCCACTCCCTCAGCCCCGCCCCCAAGCCCTCGTAGCCCAAGCTGGGTGAGCCAGTTTTTACAAAGTCTCATTAACGAAGTGAGCGTAATTTGGCTGCTGTGCTTAGGGGTGTTTCTGGTTATTGTATCTTCGGCGGTACTGGCTGCCAATAAGTGGGGCAACCTCGCCGCCACAGGACAGTACAGCATTTTATTAACCTACACTGCGGCCTTTATTGGAGCCAGTTTTTGGACTGCCACAAAGCCTCAGCTTTTAATCACAGCTCGGATGCTGCAAGTCGCGAGTTTACTCCTGATTCCGGTCAATTTTTGGGTGATGGACGGGTTTCGGCTGCTTCAGAGCGGCAGCAGCGGCATTGCTATGGCGGCGATCGCAGCGGTATTGCTGTCTGTGGCGATCGCCACACTCATGCCAAAACGCCAGAATATCCGCTGGATTACGGCGAACGTTTTGGGACTCAGTTGGCTGCACTGGGGCTGGGGATTTGCGTCTGTGCCAGTCATTGCAACCTACATCGGCTGTGTGGGCACCTCCGCGATTCTCTTGGCACAGCGACAGGCAGAACCGACGGCAGAACCAAAAATAGCCTGGTGGAGCCGCATTTCTGCTGCGGATATTGTGCTGCCCTTTGCGGTAATGCTGCTGCTGTTTCGTGCCTGTGTGGTGGTGGCAGTGCCTTTAGAGCAATTGGGGTTAGCTTTTGGGCTGTGCGGCTGGCTGCTGTGTTGGCAAACGCGCAGCCAGCCGTCTGGGCGGATTTGGGCACTGATTGGGCTAGGGTTACTTGCGGTGGGCTGGCTGGTGAGCGTGGGGGCTGAATTCCCTTTGCAGGCGGTGCTGGTCAGTGGATTGGGGCTATGGCTGCTGGGCGATCGCCTTTTACGTCATCACAGCCCTGCCGATTTCATTGGCCTATTTATCGTAGGACTAGGTACCCTTGGGGTGACACTACGGCTCATTCCATCCTCGTTGCAAGGGTCTTTTACCGCAACCTGTACGAGCTTGTTTGGCTCAGCGGGTATGCCAGAGGTGCTTTGGAGCATCGGGCTATATCCCTATCTCTGGGGCTTTTTAAGACTCACCTTTTATCTGCGCCGGATTCAGCAGCCACGCCTGGTTCGGGTGGGCTACGCGCTGAGCTGGATTTTGGGGGGTTGTTTAGTAGGCTTGAGCTTGCTTAACCCAGGGATGCGATCACTTTCTCTCTGGCTGGCATTGCTGACCTTAGGGGCTACGCTGCGGCAGCAGTCTTCTGAGCGGCGGGTGTTAGTTTACATCACGCATCTACTGGGTTTAGCTGCAATCTTCTCAAGCGTAGATAACTTCGCGCCCCAGTTGAGTATTGCAAATTGGGGCATTTTTGTACTGGCGGTCATGGTTATTGAGTGGGTCGCGTCTCTGCTACTGACGCGCTACGCTTTGTGGCAGGAAAGCGCCTGGTTTGTGGGGTTAGGTTTAGCAGGGCTAGGGTATTTACTGCTGGCTGGCTCTATTGGTATTGCGCCAGCGGCTCAGCGTAGTGCGGCGCTCGTGATTCCCACTGCTCTAACGAGTCTTGCATTTTTTCCACAGTTTAGACGGGTTGAAGCCGCTGCCGGACTCAGCGTGGCAAGCGTAATTGCGGTTCAGTTTTTGACCTTTGAGGCAACGGTTCCCCGCCTGATTGGACTGGCGCTGGGGACGTTGCTGATGGTGCTTAACACGATACGCAGCCCTGATTTGCTTGCTGCTTTTCTAAGCGTTGGGTTTGGCTTGACCTTTGGCTATGCCCTTGGGTGGGAGGTTTTACCTCTGATTTTTCAGAATTGGGTATTGCTTTCGGTGGGTCTGCTGTGGGGCAGGTTTATGCTGCGGCAGGGGCTATCGTTTCAAAGCTGGGACGTGAGCCGACCCTTTCAGCGCGCCTTGGATGGCTGGGCGATCGCCGTAACCCTCTGGACAAGCCTACCTTTAGCCATCTATGGATTAATCACAGTCTTAGCTCCGACATCGTGGCTGCTCCCCTTTGGTTGGGTTTATCCTGTCGCTGCTGTGGTGCTGACAGTGGCTCTGGCCTATCGCTACTGGCAGGCTCCCCTACAGCTTGCTCTAGTGAGCATTGCTTGGGGGCTGGAGGTGGTGCTGGTCTGTACTTTTGCCTATTGGGGACAGACCGGCTCTAGTGTGGCGATCGCCACCCTCTCTCTCGGTTTACTCAGCGTGTTGCTTGGGGAATTCTGGACACGCCGCACAGGGCAAGCCTACCGCTGGAGCTACAATCTAATCCCCTTGGGCTACGGCGTTTTGGGGTGTGCGCTCGGTCATGCAGAATGGACTGGCACAACGGGGCTTTATACCCTAGCCTTGGCAATGATTGGGTTAGGCATCGGTCGCCGTCTGCCTGCGCTTTTACCCATTACAATTTTAGGCATATTAAGTATTTCTCTCGGCGCTTTTGAGTTAGTGCTGTACCCGCTGCTCAACGCAAAGGGCGGGCAACCTGGGGATGGGCTGATTATTCTGGGCGCGGTGGCGCTCGCCCTTGCGTTTATCTACCGCTCTACCCATCAATGGGGTGCAAGACTGCTCAATCTGCCGCCCAATGGACTCAGTATTTTGGGGCATGTTCACTGGGGTTTGGGCACTTTCTTTGCCATTATTGCCTTACCAGAACTCAGTAATCTGGGCGAACAGCTTTGGGGCGCTGAGCTACTGCTCTTCGGTGGCTATGCGCTCTGGCAGGGGCGATCGCAGTGACCAAAGCCATCAAAGCGCTGCGGGGCGGTCATCTTAAAGTGGCGCCACTTCAGGCCTATATAAGCCAACCGACCTGAGGCCTTGCAAAGGGCCGCAGGACAGGGGAAGCTGGTGTATTCCCGTTGAC
>JAGVDA010000457.1 GCA_020058975.1 Thermosynechococcus sp. WC_1
ATCAGCTAAACCCGCCCCTACAGAACCCATCATCCCTCTTTACTTTTGTTTAATGAGAATCTTCGGAATCTTCAGCTCAACCTTTTGGTCAGGGTAATCTGCTAGCGCAAGCGAAATCCACTTCACTGACCCTGAAGAAACACCCGAAACCTTAATAACGCCACTAAATGTCTCACTCTTGGGCGCAAACTTTGTCGGCAAGCCCTTTACCTCAGTGGTCAACACCTGCGACTGATCGTCCGAAATATCTAAAAAGTCGTACAAGAACTGAACTTCTTTAGCACCTTCATTTCGCATAGCTACGTCCAAAGATAGCTCATTGGATTCAACCGTCATGGCACGCACTTCTAAACGAATGCCTTGAGACTGCACCGTGGTTGGTAAGGTTGTCTGCTGATCTTTCTCATCGGCAGGAGAGGCTTTCGCGTCTTTTCCATCTTTTTTAGCAGTCGCCTGAGCCTGCTTCTTTGGCTCACTAGACTTAGAAATTCCTTTGGTTTCCCGCTCCACCTTCGCCAGAATATCGCTCTCTTTAAGCAGATAGCTGCCTTCGCGGGGGTACTGCCCTTGAGTAGAAGAAGCCACAAAAGGGTTCATATCAGGCTGAGTAACGCCCTTGAGTGAATCGTGACCGAAGAAGTACCCCACCAGTGCGCTGAAGAGTCCTAGCGTAAACACGCCCATCAGGAGATAAAGCGTCAAGCGAATAGAGGGGTCTTGACGAAGTTGCCCTACAGAGGCCGATGCATTTTTAACAAGCTGATTTAGCTTCACAAATCGAAATCACTTCTGAAACTTAAAGTCAAAAAATTAGGCTCAGTGCGATGCTGCTGTCAGCGGCATCTCGCTAAAATTGGACTATACCAGATATGATGAATTTGTGCGACGGCGTGCGCTTAAAGCCTATCTGCGTAAATCATTAACGATTCTTACCGCTAGAATAGGCTTGTTTAGAAACAGCAGCCCACCAGGGTTGGCCGAGCGGTTGAGGCAGCGAACTCATAATTCGCGCTAGGCAGGTTCAACTCCTGCACCCTGGATTTTAAAAAGCAATAGCGCAGATTTTTATGGTCTAATCTGCGCTGTTTTGTACAGAGCTAATTGTTGTACGCTTCTGCCAGCCTACTTTTGCAGCTCAAACAAAGATGTGTCAAACAGGTTAGAAATGTCTTGGGTGCGCATAATGACACCGCTCTCATTTTGCTGCTTCATCATATCTAGATAGACCCCTTCAAATCGCTCAGCGCGTCTTTGAATTCGAGCCTCATCGCGATCAACGACAAAGAAGGCTTTTGCATCGTCAGCAATTAAGCTTTCTGACCAAAATGCGTTGCTTTTTGACACTTGGTCAATGGCTTCAAAAGGAGAGGGCTGACTGAGCGGTGCAGGGGTTGCTGGCTCTTGAGCTGAAACAGGTACGCAAGACAGCGCACCCAAGGCGACCAACCCCCAAAACAATGGGCGGCGGCTGACCTGTTTTAAAAACATACCTGACATCCTTTACGCTAATCTGATAGATCCTAGCTTACCCATTCTGCAAAACGGATAAAACATTTTGCGGTGCGGCAATAGATGAACAATAGGTTAAGTTTTTAGATGGTTCAATTTAGCAGCGCCTCTCTCGCAACCGCTTCCCTTGACGAACTTCGTCAAATTCTTTTGGATTTACTCTGTACAAAAGCCTATAAAGAAGGAGATTTTACCCTCTCCTCTGGGCAAAAGAGTGCTTATTACATCAACGGCAAACTGGTGACGTTGGATGCAGTTGGGGCGATCGCCCTCGGTCGTCTCATGCTCCAGCTACTCGCCCCCCAGACCGCAGCCGTTGCGGGGCTAACCCTGGGGGCAGACCCAATGGTGAGCGCCATTAGCGTCGTTTCGGCTTACGAGGGCACCCCCCTACCAGCACTCATTATTCGTAAAGAGGCTAAAGGTCACGGCACCCAGGCGTATATCGAAGGGCCGCTCCCCCCCGTCGGTAGCACTATTGCAGTCATTGAAGATGTTGTCACCACAGGTCAATCGGCGCTCAAGGCAGTCAACCGCCTTCAGGATGCAGGCTATCAGGTCACGCAGGTGCTGGCACTCGTAGACAGAGAGCAGGGCGGTGCAGCGCTTTACCAGTCCGCAGGTTTGGACTTTACGGCTTTATTTGCCATCCCAGACCTTCAGCAGCGCTGGCATGTTCTGCAATCTAAGGCAGGGGGATAAGCCACCGCCGCGACTCTATCCGCAGCGAATGCGACATAATATCAAGCATGACCTCCCTAGACCACCATTATCGAGTCCTAGAACTTCAGCCTGGCGCGTCACTGACTGACATCAACCAGGCCTATAAAGATCTGGTGTTTATCTGGCACCCCGATCGCATTCCTCAAGATAATGAACGGCTCCATCAAAAAGCCCTTCAAAAGCTGCAAGAAATTAACGCAGCCCGCGATGCGCTGCGCACTCACCACACCACTAAATCAGCCGCTCAATCGACAGCAGCCGCTGCTTCTCGTCGCTCACAGCCAGCCGCTCGGCCTACAGGGAGAAACAGCAGCTACGGCTATCCACCCAGACCTGCAAGCAGCAGCGGCAGCAGTACACAGCCCAAGGCCGCAAAAACGCAATCCACCACCTATAGCTACCGTCCCCCGTCTTCGCCGCCGCCGCCGCCCCCACAAGCAGAGCGAGCCACGCATCAAAGACCTGCCACTCCAGACATGAGTAAGGCCAACCTGCGGGGTGCCGACCTCCATGAAAAAGATTTAGCCGGACGCAACCTCAGCCATGCCGATTTAACAGATGCCAACCTTCAGGACTCGTTTCTGCACAATATCGACTTGTCCTACGCGATTCTGTGCCGCGCTAATTTGTTTCGGGCGAATCTGCTGGGCGCTAACCTTAGCCATGCCGATCTGCGAGAAGTTAACTTGGTGGGGGCAGATCTGAGCGGCGCTAATTTGAGCTATGCAAACCTCACCGGAGCTAAAATGGGAACCGGCGATCGCGTGATGGTGAAGCTCACGGGCACTATTCTCACGGGCACCATTTTGCCCAATGGCGCGGTGCATCAGTAATGTGGCGATCGCACTAATATGACCCTCTCCCCCATCCCCTCTCCCAGAACGGGCGAGGGGAGCCGGAATTAGCCCTTCTCGCCTAGTGGGAGAAGGGTAAATTGGCTAGAAGAAAGGGATGAGGGGGCTAGGATTGATGCAAGAGGTCTAGTAGGTACAGTGGCGATCGCAGGTCAATACCCTAGACTGGCGTTAGGTTTTCAGAGTTGGGATCTGAAGATTGCTTGCGCAGAATAATCCATTTGTAAAAGATCCGAACGGGTCGCACCAGATAATGAAGGTGATAGAACACCTTTGGTAAAGCCAGAAACTGCTGATCTTCTGCATTGGGCGTAATGATGAAACGGAAGGTTAGCCAATATTGCGGCAGACGATCTCGGAGGCGATCGCGCAGTTTGAGGTGAATGGGGTTATGGAATAACCAAAACCCTGTTTCTCTATTTTCGATAAGCGTTTCAATATCGGTAAAAATGCGGTGCTTAAAGACCTGTAAAAGTTCTTGCACCGCCGCGTGATGAAGCACCGGCTCTTGAAGCGGTAGCGGCAAAGGCATCTGTAATAGATCGTGAGCCAATGCCAACCCCAGCAGAAACATCCGCTCAATTCTGAGCGTTTTAGAGCGCTCCCACAGGTCAAGCCACGGCAAGTCTGGGTAAACTCGAACCACTTCTGCCACATCACAAACCCAAATTAAATTTCGCCACAGCTCTTTGCTGCCGTGGGTGCAGAGATATAGCAGTAAATCTTGTGGATTAAGACTCTCGACGGTCGCCTGATCGACCGTAAAAGACTGACGGGTATGCCAAATTTGGTTGAGATCAAAAGCAACCGGAAAATAGCTGGGCATGAGCTGCCAGTGCAGGTCAACGGTGACAAAGTTCTGTTCATGAATAAACATCTCTTCACCGGAATGATCCATTGCCTCTGTTTCAAGGTCATGAGTGGTATCTCTGGGCGCAGAGGGAAGGCTGCTTAAAGCCTCTTGGTATAAATCGTTTTCCTGCATTGCAGCCAAGATAACGTCTTTGGTTTGAAAGCCTTGACCCATGAGAATTTGACGGACAACCGGAACATCTGCTTCTCGAACCAGCAGGTCAATATCGCTAAATCGTCGTAAATGGATGCTCCCATAGGCGAGTTCTGCTAAGACAGGCCCCTTAAAAAACAAGATCGGGATGCCCTGCGTCTTAAAGACTTCAACCAATGCTTGCAGGGCAGACGTTAGGCGCTGGTTATGGGTCGAGTTCTGCAAGTACAGCGTCATCAACTGACTTAGAATCGCCTTGGGTACGCGGTATGGCACAAGGGTTGATAAATTGCGGTAAACCAGCGGCAACACACCATGCCAGAGAGCCGTTTGAACAAATCGCCCCCAGTCAAAGGCCGCTGCACAATCGTCCAAGATGCTGTTAATGAGAGCCATATCTTGCTGACATCGAGCGCAGGCAAGAATCAACCGATGTTCAGCAGACCCGTTGAAGGAATGAGGTTTTTGAAGCTCAAGGGTTGGGGCGATTGTCATGAACAGTAGGTCAATGTTGTATGTGCGCGGCTAAGATAAGGCTGAGACAAACCGTATCATTAAATACTGGGTCGGCTTGCCTAAAGCTTAGCCGAGCCGTTTAACAGGCGCAAGGAAAAAGTCCTGCCATAAATCATTCTCCACAACACACCTCCAAAATCTATGATTCTTGATAAA
>JAGVDA010000219.1 GCA_020058975.1 Thermosynechococcus sp. WC_1
TACCGCGATGAGTATTACAACCCTGACACTCCAGATAGCAATATTGCTGAAGTCATTGTTACCAAGAACCGGAATGGGCCTATTGGAACCGCCAAGCTTTTGTTCCAACCTGAGCTAGGCAAATTTGAGGAGTTGATTAAGTACTAACTCCAGATATCTATCCAATATCCGTACTCTAGCGACCCTCTAGCGAACAAGGACGCATGGCTGTTAAGCATGGCTACAAACCTTGCCAATGCGATCGCATTGAGTTCTCAAAAAAAAATAAGCAGAGGTATTGACAGTGGTATACTACTCGGTTTATAATGGTTACATGTCAACTAAAAAGCCTTAACATTGCATGTCAAAACACAAATACCCGCTCGTCAGAGTCCGTTCAGCGCTAGCCGCTCAGTTAGTTCAAACCCCCGCTGATCTCCCCGCCACCGTGAACGCTTTTATCGAATTGTGCCTAGAGGGAAATGCTTGGACAGCAATTGAATTAACGCCTGTTCAGCGAAAAAAACTCCTAGACTATGCCAAAGCTGCCAAGCTTGAATCAGCCAGTGAGGTTGTGGCCTTGTTAATCGAAAAAGGTTTGCCTGCCCTATTGTGGGACTTAGAAAAGCAAAAAAAATGAACCACCCAACACCCTTTAGATACGATCGCGACGGCACCCGCTGGACGTACCACTGCAAAGCCAACACGCTTGCTATTTATGTGGAGGGCAAAGGCGATCGCCATATCATCCGGCTTCCAGGCTCTGGCTCTGCTACCGTCTCAGCGCTCCAAATCCTTGACCCTGCTCATGAAAAAGCCGGAGGTTGGCACCGCTGGCCTTGTTTGCAGCAACAAAAGACAAGTCTTGACAACAACCTTGCAACAGCAGCAACAAACTGATATATTGCCAAAAGGTCACGCATTTGTCTTACGACCGCGCAGAGGGGCAAATGCGTGACAAGTAGGGGGATAGCACAAAGCATGGGAAATAATGGAACCAATCAATCAATTACTCGAGCAAGTGCGAGATGAAGACTTGCCAAAGCCTGTATTTAGGACAATTAACGATTCTGGTTCACTGGTGGGGGCATTGGTATTTCATCTGCCCGCGCCAAAGAACCAACAGGAAGTTTTGCTCAGGCGATATCAGCGGAAGGTTTTAGAGCGGATTCAGGCGATCGCATCTCAGCTCACCGAAAGCTTTGATCCTGACTTCACGCCTCCCAAGCGCTATATCTCTCCAAGCCTGCGGGGAACTCTGCCAGAGCCAACGAATGTAGACGACGTATGCTAGAGGCAATGCAAGTTCAAACCACTTGTGAGCATCCTACGCCGCAAGGAATTCTAAAAGCGACTAGAAAAGTATTTGCAGCGGGAAAAGTCTTGCTGGATGTTGCTTCTAGCTCAGAAATGAACCAGTATGTTCAAGCCGATCGCATTTTCACTAAAACAGAAAATGGACTCGCTCAGAATTGGGTTTCAGAGAATGTTTTTCTGAATCCTCCAGGGAGTCAACGCCCTAAAGATCAGCCCAAGATTAAAGGGCAACCCAGGTTGCCTTCAGCTTTAGCGTGGCTAGATAAATTGGTGTTGCATTTTGAGAGAGGCGACATATCGGAAGCAATCTACATAGGCTATAACGGCCCTGAAACTTTATCTAAGCGTCCACAGCATTGCCGAATTGCCAGTGGCGTAATCCACAGCAGTACAGAGCATACCTGCGTGGAGAAAGAAGATGGGATGACGGGGAACGGACGGATTAAGTTCTTGGGCGATCGCCCATTCTTCCCCAGTGTCATCCTGTACTTTGGCTCAAACGACATTAGATTTCTTTCTGAATTTATTAAATTTGGAACCGCAATTATTATCCCTTGATAAGGAAAAATATTAATGGCAAAAAGAAAACCAAAACCAGAAGAGCATATAAGTCTTGGCACCTTTTCAAGACAGCGTTTTCAGATTGATTCGGCTCCATCAGAAGACAAGCAACCTGAATACAATGAGCCTGAAGAGCCAAAAACTACACTTAAAGAAATTCTTAGCAAACGTTTTAGACCTTGGGCTTACAAAGCAACCAAGTCTAGCGTAAAAGTCTTGCCCGTAAATCTTATTTATACCCAGCTTCTGCTAAGAAAACATGGGTTTAAAGACATCAAAGTAATCGCTGACAAATCAATCATAAAACCATGCAACAAGAAGATCAAAGCTTAATCTACCTTGCCACCCCCTACAGCCATAACGATCGCGCCGTTATGCAGCAGCGCTACGAACTAGCCTGCGAGATTGCAGGACTGCTAATCCTGCGAGGACACCTAATATTCAGCCCGATCGCCCATAGCCACACCATTGCCCAAATAGGGCGTGTCCCTGGCGACTGGAAAACATGGCAACCGCAATGCGAAGGTATGCTACGGCGCTGTGATGAGCTTTGGGTAGTGCAGATGGCTGGCTGGGAAACTTCAGTGGGAATTGCTGCTGAAATTAGCTTGGCGGCTAGCTTGGGGCTGGCAATATCTAAGTTAGACCCCAATACTTTGGACTGCACAAGCTGGAGCTTAGGGAAGGCGATCGTATGATTCCAACTTTGCTTGTGCTGGCACTGGTCGTGGCAATGATTGCCCTGTACAAAATTCAAAGTTTGCATAATGGGTATCAGGAGGGCGATCGTTGAATAGTTATATCGAGATTAAGTCTAATCGCCCGTGCAAAAGCACTGCATCAAGGGGCGATTGGATGGTCGAAATTGAATATATGGACGACAGAGCAAAGAAAAACGAAAGTGTCGGAAGATCCTATCTAAATATGGCATGGGTGCATCCGTCAAAACTAAAAAAAGTAAGCGGTGTATAAACTTTGATCTCAATTTTGACGATCCAACCCCTCCCCCCTACGCTGAATCAAACGATTGATGAGAACAGAAGCGGTTGGAGGTGGGCAGCTAAGACTAAGAAAGAAGAAAGCGATCGCGTGGCTATTGAATGCCGCGCTCAAGTCTTGCCAAGGTATCCTGGTCAGGTCTGGCTAGAGTTCCATTGGTTTGTCTCAAGTTTTGGCACTGATCCTGATAATGTCAGCGCTGCCGCGAAGTATATTTTGGATGGGATGGTTGATGCTGAGGTTTTAACTAAA
>JAGVDA010000195.1 GCA_020058975.1 Thermosynechococcus sp. WC_1
AGGAGTGAATTAATGCGTTGTAAAGGATTTTCTATTGTATTGGCGTGCGTTTTGCTGACGGGCTGTAGCAACAGCTCAGATAAGCGCATTGTGATTGGCTCTAAAAACTTCACCGAGCAGTTAATTCTGGCAGAGCTGATGGCGCAGCATATTGAAGCCAAAACTGACCTTAAGGTAGAGCGTCGTCTCAACTTGGGCGGAACCTTCGTCTGTCATCAGGGGCTACTCTCTGGTGAGCTTGACCTTTACCCCGAATACACCGGAACGGCCTACAGCGCCATCCTTAAGCTGCCGCCCCTCAACGATCCGCCAGGGGTCTATCAAAAAACGCAGCAGGCTTACAATCAGCGCTTCAAGCTTGAATGGACAGAACCCTTAGGCTTCAACAACACCTTTGCAATGGTGGTGCGCCAAGAAGACGCACAGCGGCTCAAGCTCAAAACCCTCTCTGATGCGGCAAAGTACACGCCCAAGTGGGTCGCAGGGGTGGGCTACGAGTTTGCCGATCGCGCGGATGGATTGCCTGGTTTATCTAAAACCTACGGACTCAAATTCTCTGCGCCACCCCGCACGATGGATTTAGGGCTAATCTATCGCGCTCTCACGGCTAAGCAGGTAGATATGGTGGCGGGTAATTCTACAGATGGCGTGTTATCGCGGCTAAATTTAGTCATCTTGAAAGACGATAAGCGCTACTTTCCGCCTTATCAGGCGGCACCTGTAGTACGACAGCAAACGCTGCAAAAGTATCCAGAACTGCGTGAAGCTTTAAGGGATTTAGGCGATCGCATTTCTGAGGCTGAGATGCAAAAGATGAACGATCAGGTAGACAGCCAAAAGCAAGATTTGAAGAAGGTCGTCGAGGAGTTTCGACGTGCAAAGTCACTCTAGTACAGACTGATAGAATTACTTGAGCAGCTTAGTAGTAGAAATTTTAAACCAACCTGTTCGCAGAACCTTAAATCGAATCTTATATTAAATCATGTTAATCTAGCTATTAATTATTTCTCATACTCTGGTGTGGCATTGAGCAAATATCATATTGAGGCTAAGTCTTTCTGGGAACCTTTTTATATAGATAACACTAAATATATCTTAGATCATCTTAATGTTCATGAGATCACTTATAAGGGAAATAAAGATAATTTTACTTTTGTTGTGACTTATAGTTTACACTGTTTTGCCAAAGACGATGACATACAAAGTATAGATACTAAGTATTCTGATGGGAAGGAAACTCGGCAGATAAGTCTGGAACGATATGAAGCTTCCAAGTATTTAAGATCTATTATTGAAAACTTCGGGAATAAAAATCAGAAATTCTATGAAACTGATAAAGAAAAGTTTTTCACTATTCAAATGATTAACAACTTAAGCAATGAGACTCAGCCCTATAAAATTTGCTTTTGTACGTTCAAAGAAAATCGTCTTCTAAGAATGCACATTACGACTGCTTTCTTTGACATAACTAATCGTATCTATAATCAAGCAAGATACAGCATCTTTAAAATTGCAATGGACGCCACAAAGCGTCCAAAAAATAGAGCACTACCGATAGAAGCAAGGAAGAAATAATGACGGCTCCTTTTTAGGGAGCCTCAGCCGCATAAGCGGGGCAGGTCACTGTTACCTAGGCATGGCCTAACCAAGGACTTTTGGTAGTGGGGTGCCTTGCAAGCGCAATCCTGTATCCACCCTTGATCTGTTAGTGTGGTATGCCTTAGATACCTTTACATTAACTATCGTAGTACACTTCGAGTAATAATGGCAATCAAGCCGAAAATGCTAAATTTGAGAGCCAATCGAAGAATTACAAGGAAATAAACTTTACAGAACGCCCTTAGAACTCGGAATTTCGTGCTGGCGACGCGGATCAATTTCAACCGCCATGCGAACCGATCGCGCAAACGCCTTAAACGTCGCCTCAATAATATGGTGAGAATTAATGCCGTCGAGCTGACGGATATGCAGCGTCATCTGGCTGTGGTTCACAATCGCCACAAAAAACTCCCGCACCAACTGCGTATCATAGGTGCCCACCCGCTGAGTCGGGATCTCTAGCCCATAGCTCAGGTGTGGACGACCCGAAAAATCGAGCGCCACCTGTACCAACGATTCATCCAACGGCGCAACAAAGTGCCCAAACCGCTGGATGCCCTTGCGATCGCCCAACGCCTTTGCGATCGCCTGCCCCAGGGTAATGCCCACATCTTCATTGGTGTGATGGTCATCAATATGGACATCCCCCGTCGCCTGCACCGACAAATCGAGCAGCCCATGCGCCGTAATTTGATCCAGCATATGATCTAAAAACGGAACGCCCGTATGGTTATTGGCTTTCCCCGTGCCGTCTAGGTTGATCGACACCGAAACATCGGTTTCATTAGTCGCACGATGCACCGAAGCAGTCCGACCAGACGCAACGGAAAAAGCAATGGGGTTCTCTTGGGTTTGCATAGCGTTGGGCAGCGTAGTGACAATACTGGCTCTATTATCCTGCAAAAAAGACGGCGATCGCCTTGGCAGTAGAGAGAACACCCTGAATAAACGCACAAACTGTGGCTAAAGGTCTTTCAAATGTAGCCTTGGATTATAGCTGCGACTTGCCGCTATCTTTTCATAACACTCACGCTCCAGAGTGCTGAGTTCCTTCGGCGGCACAATCTGAATTTTGAGGATCTGATCGCCATGACCACCCTTAGACAGCGGCCAACCTTTACCGCGTAGCCGCAGCGATTGCCCCGACTTAACCCCTGCCGGAATATTGACCTGTACCACTCCAGTGGGCGTGGGCACATCTATTTTGGTACCCAACACCGCCTCATCGGGTGCAATGGGCAACTCACACACAAGCTGGTCGCCCTCAAACTTAAAGAAAGCATGGGGCTGTAGCTTCACGTTTAGATAGAGATCGCCCCGCTGTTGGGTCATTGGGTTAAGCTGCCCCTTCCCCCGTAGGCGAATGCGGCTTCCCGTCTTAGCCCCTGCCGGAATTCGCACAGTCAAATTTTCTTGAGTGCTGAGCAATAGACGCTTTTCAGTTCCCTTCAGGGCTTCAGCAAACGTGAGCGTAATTTCCGCCTCTGCATCAGCAGAAACATTCCCTTGGGGGAACCCGCCGCCAAACCCGCCAAAATTCTCAAACCCAAAGCCGCCACCAGGCGCACCCGTTGTCGTGCGGTAAGATCTGGAGCCGCCGCCACCCCCTGCCCCGCCGCTAAACCGCCCCAGCAGCTCATTAATAAATTCATCAAAGTTACCGTACTGCCCAAAGTCTGTCTCAAAGCCGCCCGCGCCGCCGCCTGGGAACCCACCATCCATTTGCCGCCAATATTGCCCAAACTGATCGTACTTTTTACGTTTATCAAGATCAGAGAGGACTTCGTAGGCTTCGTTAATTTCCTTAAACTTTGCTTCTGCAATCGCATCATTGGGGTGCAGGTCAGGATGATACTGACGCGCTAACTTGCGAAAAGCTTTTTTAATATCAGACTCACTGGCCGACTTATCCACCCCAAGAATTTGGTAATAGTCCTTAAAATCTGTCGCTGGCATGAGTCGAGTCTCCCTTGAAAGAAGTCGTTAGAGCAGCAGTAAATTGGATACATGCCGTTTCTAGCGCTTTATTTAAGATAGCCCATAGAGAAAGCTCTGCACTTCCTATGACAGAAGGTGCAGAGCCACATTATTAGCTGACCTTAAAGATGCACTGAATCTAGTTCAGCTCAACCTTAAAGGTTTTTTGCTTTTCACCTTCAGCCTTAGGCAAAGTTAGGGTTAAGATGCCGTCCTTATATTCTGCCTGGGTTTGGTCATTGACCACACGCGCCGGAAGCGGCACAATGCGCTGGAAGCGACCATAGCGAAACTCAGAACGAGTCACGCCATTATCCTCAGATTCAGTCTGAGACTTGCGTTCTCCGTTAATAGAAACTGATTTTGCAGAAACCTGAATATCTAGGTCTTTTGCGTCAAGTCCGGGCAATTCTAGCTTGAGGTGAATTG
>JAGVDA010000060.1 GCA_020058975.1 Thermosynechococcus sp. WC_1
TACCGCGATGAGTATTACAACCCTGACACTCCAGATAGCAATATTGCTGAAGTCATTGTTACCAAGAACCGGAATGGGCCTATTGGAACCGCCAAGCTTCTATTTCAACCTGAACTAGGCAAATTTGAGGAGTTGATTAAATACTGATGAACCACCCCACACCTTTCCGATACGATTGCGACGGCACCCGCTGGACGTACCACTGCAAAGCCAACACGCTTGCCATCTATGTGGAGGGCAAAGGCGATCGCCATATCATCCGGCTTCCAGGCTCTGGCTCTACTACCGTCTCAGCGCTCCAAATCCTTGATCCTGCTCACGAGAAAGCCGGAGGTTGGCACCGCTGGCCTTGCTTGCAGCAACAAAAGACAAGTCTTGACCACAATCTTGCAACAGCAGCAACAAACTGATATATTGCTAAAAGGTCACGCATTTTGTCTTGCGACCGCGCAGAGGGGCAAATGCGTGACGAGTAGGGGAATAGCACAAAGAATGAGAAATAATGGAACCAATCAATCAATTATTAGAACAAGTGCAAGCTGAAGACTTGCTAAAGCCTGTATTTAGGACAATTAACGATTCTGGCTCATTGGTGGGTGCATTAGTGTTTCATCTGCCAGCGCCAAAGAACCAACATGAAGTCTTGCTCAGACGATATCAGCGGAAGGTGTTAGAGCGGATTCAGGCGATCGCGTCTCAGCTCACTGATAGCTTTGCCCCTGAGTTTGTACCTCCCAAGCGCTATATTTCTCCAAGTTTGCGGGGAACTTTGTCGGAGCCAACGAATGTAGGCGACGTATGCTAGAGGCAATGCAAGTCCAAACTACTTGTGAGCATCCTACGCCGCAAGGAATTCTGAAAGCGACCAGAAAAGTATTTAGTGCGGGAAAAGTCTTGCTAGATGTTGCTTCTAGCCAAGAAATGAATCAGTATGTCAAAGCCGATCACATTTTCACTAAAGCAGAAAATGGACTTACTCAGAATTGGTTTTCAGAGAATGTTTTTCTGAATCCTCCAGGGAGTCAACGCCCTAAAGATCAGCTCAAGATTAAAGGGCAACCCAGACTACCTTCAGCTTTGGCGTGGCTAGATAAGTTGGTGTTGCATTTTGAGAAAGGCGACATAGCGGAAGCGATTTACATAGGGTTCAATGGCCCTGAAACTTTGTCTAAGCGTCCACAGCATTGCCGTGCTGCCAGTGGCGTAATCCACAGCAGTACAGAGCATACCTGCGTCGAGAAAGAAGATGGCATGACAAACAATGGACGGATTAAGTTCTTGGGCGATCGCCCTTTTTTCCCCAGCCTCATTCTGTACTTTGGCTCAAACGACATTAGATTTCTTTCTGAATTTATTAAATTTGGAACCGCAATTATTATTCCATGAAAAACAAACTCTTCGGAATCACGATCGCCTCAATCATTTTTCTCTCATCTGCGCCAGCTTGGGCAGACTGGCAACCAGTCCTAACGCCAGGGCAGTCGGTTTATATTGATCCTGCCTTAGTCAATCACGTCGCTTCACCTATCAAATTTCAGGCTGATCTTGAGAAACAGATCGATGAACTTCAGGCAAAGAGCGGCATCAACTATTATGTGTGGGCGATTGAGACTAGCGACACACCGCAGAAAGGTAAATCGTTAGGCGTTCAAAAAACAGATGAGGCGATCGCCGCGTGGAGCGGTCTATCTGCATTCCCTAGAGACAATTACACGCTCATCGTATGGGCAAGACGAGCCGACAACCCAGCAAAAGGTGGCATGGGCATCAACGTTAGCAATGGGCTTAAGAAGCCGGATGTGCCAGCCATCCTAAAAGAATATATGCCCCGTAATCCTCAGGGTGCAGTTATGGCGATCGCGCGAGATGTTGCCGAAACAAAGGCTGTCAATGCTTTCCTTGGAAAGGCTGGCAGTGTGGCATTGCTTTTGTTAGGAATCAGCATTCTTGGAGTATTACTGCTTCTTTGCTGGCAGGTTGCAGTAGATACGCTTAAGCCAAACTTTGCCTATAAGACAAAGAGTGAAGAAAGTATCGGTTCATGGAAAACTGCAACAAGCAACGCAGCCAGCATTTATCAAGAATTAACGGACGATAAGACAATTGAGTTTTATACGGCGCTAGAGAAAGAAGGCGAGTTGGCCGATTTTTTGAAAAAGACGAATATTGCCGCCAATAGATTTCTGTGCTTTTATCAAACGGCTATAGAGGCGTTAAATGGAGCAGTTGAAAGTCAAAAACTAGGCAATTATAAAACAGCTTATTTAAAGCTAGTGGGAGTACATACGGTCAATTTTGGAAAACTCCCACTAGAAAAAGCTTCTATTTTTGGTGGGCTTGATGATACAGAAACGTTTGATGGTGATTGTTTTTTAGCTTCTCTAGACAATGCAACCAAAGAAGCGCTTAAGTGTTGGTCTATTCTAAAGCTCAGTGTAAATACTGAAAACCCTTCTGCATTCTTAAAGCAATATTTTGCCCAAAAAGAGAAGGAACGGAAAGAGCAAGAAAAGCGCGAACTGCAATATAGAGTTTGGGCGGCGGCGTTAAAAGCCAAAAAAAGAGATAGCGCCGCAAGATTAACAAAAACTGAACGGGAAATCCCCTTGCTCAACAAAGTAGCTGGGGGTAGTTCATCCACTATCAATAACAACACGGTCTATGTGGATAATTCCAGTCATTCATCGTCTTGGGGTAGTTCATCAGGTTCTAGTCCTTCGTCAGATTCTAATATCTCATCCAGTAGTGACTGGGGTTCTAGCGGTAGTGATTATAGCTCTAGCGACTCGTCTGGGGGTGACTACTAGATGTTGATGTACCTCTACCTAAAGGCTGCAACAATCCTTTGGCTTCTCGTTTGGGTGATCGCTTCAGCTTATCTTTTGCAACTAATACTGTCGATATATCCGTTGTTTTCTAAGTTCAAATTCTGGGATTTCCTTAATGTAGTTTTTGCATTTTGTGTTTTTGTTAAACTTGCTCAAACCGTATTGACAATGTAGTTTTTTGGAAGAAATTATGGCAAAAAGAAAACCAAAGCCTGAAGAAAATATAAGTCTTGGCACCTTTTCAAGACAGCGTTTTCAGATTGATGCGGCTCCATCAACTGAAGATAAGCAACCTGAATATGAAGAGCCAAAAACTACACTCAAAGAAATTCTTAGCGAACGATTCAGACCTTGGGCTTACAAAATAACCAAGTCTAGCGTAAAAGTCTTGCCCGTAAATCTTATTTATACCCAGCTTCTACTCAGAAAAAATGGGTTTCGAGACATCAAAGTAATTGCTGACAAAACAATCACAAAACCATGCAACAAGAAAATCAAAGCTTAATCTACCTCGCCACCCCTTATACCCATAACGATCGCGCCGTTATGCAGCAGCGCTACGAACTGGCTTGCGAGATTGCAGGGCTGCTAATACTGCAAAGACACCTAATATTCAGCCCGATCGCCCATAGCCACAGTATTGCCCAAATAGGCCGTGTCCCTGGCGACTGGAAGACATGGCAACCGCAATGTGAAGGCATGTTACGGCGGTGTGATGAACTTTGGGTGGTGCAGATGGCTGGCTGGGAAACCTCAGTGGGAATTGCTGCTGAAATTAGCTTGGCGGCTAGTTTGGGGCTGGCAATTTCTAAGCTAGATCCCGACACTTTGGACTGCACAAGCTGGAGTTCAGGGAGGGCGATCGCATGATTTCAATTTTGCTTGTGCTGGTACTGGCGATCGCGATGGTTGCCCTGTACAAAATTCAAAGTTTTCATGATGGGCTTAA
>JAGVDA010000124.1 GCA_020058975.1 Thermosynechococcus sp. WC_1
CTCGAATATCCGCGAGAGGATGAATGAATGTAATAATTCTTTGTTTTTGATAAGGCTGAAATGCAAAAAGCCAAAGTAACGTAAATGTCCCAGCCCCAATAAGCATTACGGCCAGTAGATGTTTTTTTGATATTGTTTCGTTTATTCCTATTTCTCAAAATGAAAGAATTTTACTTCCTTCAAGTAGCCCAGCAGGTTTAGTTCATGAAAATCTTCAAGAGGTTATTCATGTCCCAGGGTTGCGGGGAAATCCTGAGAGAACATATAAAACTACTGCTATAGGACAAGAGTTTCCAGGAACTTTTGAATACTACGTCGCAAGTATTATTGATCACTGGCAAAGTTCAAGAGATTCAAGACTAAAAAATTTAGAAATTGCTTTGAGTTTGGTTGGGTTAACTTCTAAAATTGAATCCAAAAAAATTGATGACACTCAAGTGGAGCTACAAGTTGGTCGTCTGCCTTGTATTGGTGGGTCAAAAAATACTAAAAAGGATATGGTAAGTATTGCTGATGTAGGTTTTGGTGTTTCTCAAACATTACCTGTAATTGTGGCTTTACTAACAGCTCGTCCAGGTCAGCTTGTCTATATTGAACAGCCAGAAATTCATTTACATCCTAGAGCACAAGTAGCCATTGCAGAAATATTTGCAGATGCAGCAAATCGTGGCGTTCGTGTTGTGGTTGAAACCCATAGTGAACTCTTTTTAATGGGCGTTCAGTCTCTCGTTGCAGAAGGTAAACTAGCACCTGAAAAAGTTAAACTCCACTGGTTTACCCGTCAAGAAAACGGAAATACAAAAATCACCAGTGCCGACCTTGATGAATCAGGGTCTTTTGGAGAAGACTGGCCAGAAGACTTTGCTGAGGTTTCTCTCTATATCCAGAACCGCTACCTGAGCGCAGCAGAAGCCAAACTATGGCAGTCTTAGAATAAAGGCAAAACAATCAAAACGCTTAGTTATTGATGCATCAGTAGCAAGAGCTTGCGGTGGGTCTCAAGCAATTCATCCAACATCTATGCATTGTCGAGATTTTTTAGAAGGTGTGCTTAACATTTGTCATCAAGTTGTGATGACTTCAGAGATTCGTGATGAGTGGGACAAACATCAATCGCGTTTTGCGCTTGAATGGCGAAAGAGCATGGTTGCTAAACGAAAGCTAATTCCACTCAAAAATCTGCCCTTCAATCAGATGCTCTGGAAAGATTTAGAAAACTCTGCCACAACCGATAAACATCGCCAACAAATCGTCAAAGATATTTGTCTGTTAGAAGCAGCGTTAGCAACTGACAAAATCGTTATTTCTTTGGACGATAACACTGCCCGTACATATTTTAGTCAGGCGGCTCAGCAGATTCTGTTTCTAAAAGATTCTCTGAAAGATATTGTTTGGGTTAATCCTGACCATATTGAACAAGAGCAGCCTATCCTATGGCTGGAGCAGGGTGCACCCTATGAAGAGAACCGAACGCTAGGTCAGTATAAAAGCTGATTTATTCTCTAGCCGTGCCGAAGGATATAGGTGAAGAGGGCGATCGCTGCGGCAGGCACCAGATTTACCAACGCTCGTAAAAAAACTCCCTGAGTTTTTTCTTCAGGCGCATGACTCGTCTATTGACCCGATGACAGCCTTAATGCAGGTGTTTTATAGCGCTCGCTGCCTACTGGTTTTAGATCAGGCAGAGGTGGTGCTGCAAGAGAAAGTCAACAATTACCGTAACGGCTATGAAGCCTATGGCGAACTGCTTTGGCAGATGGGAGCAAGACGACATGATAGCTGTCTGCTGATACTCTCCCAAGAGCCGCTACCCGAAATAGCGCGGCTCGAACGAGAAACGTGCTTTGTGAAATCGCTCCGCCTAACTGATCTCTTAGAAGATGCAGTCCGCGCACTGCTCCAATCCAAGGGGTTATCCCTAACCCCAACTACTGCGATCGCCATGTATTCACCCCGTTATTTGGCACTCCAGCAGATAGCGCAACGAACTGCAAATCTAACTGACGCTTAGCCAGCTTTTTTAGCCACAATCGTGCGATGGCGAGGGTCGCTAGCAACCGTAATAGGCGATTCAAACCCCACTTGAGTCAATGCCGCCTCTACATCAAAAGTGTAATAGTCATCACTCCAAGGTTCCGTACTTTTCATCAGCGTAAACAGCACCGGCGGCAGGTTTTGAATCACAGGCGACTGTGGGTTGTTGTCTACAATTGCCAAGCACCCACCTGGACGAAGCAGCCGCAACGCCTCTTGAAACACCGCACTACTGGCTTCACGGGGTAGCTCATGAATCAAAAACTGAAGCGTAATTAAATCAAAAGATTCATCGGGCAATCCCGTTGCCTCACCCTTGCCGTGAATCCATTGAGCTACCTCGTTTTGAGCGTCTCGCACTTGAGCTACCGACAGCATATAGGGCGACAGATCTAAGCCTACCGTGTTAATAGATAGACCCTTGCTGGCATAGTAGCGATGGAGCGTGAGGGTAGAGATGCCCACAGAGCAGCCAATATCTAAGATGTCTTTGACCTGCTCAGGGCCGTGATCTGCTAACACCCCATGAAAACTTGAGCGCAGCCGATCTTGAGCGGCCTGCCACGTTAGGTTTTCTGAGAGCCATACCCGCATCGCCATGGAGTAGGTGGCAGATTCTGCTTCAAAGGCCGCTAACCAGCAAAGATTGCCTTCGTCGTAGGCATGGAAAGGGACGTTGTAATAGTCAGGATAGGTCACGCTAGGATCGGTGATTTGATCGAGTCGTGCCTGAATGCCAGATGCCTCAAAGTCTTGCACCGTCTGCCGCCAGGGGATGCCATTTTTCTCGGCAGTGTTAATCAACACCTTGCGTGCCTGCTGTTTCATTAGCCCATAAATAGGCTTGGTTTTAATGAGTCCATTGACGACCTGAGACAAAAGGTTTTCGCCAGCCCAGTCGGGCTTTAGTTTTGCGGTCATTGCTCTTTTTGATTTTGGGCAGGGGTATTGAGAAAGACTCTATTTTGATTTTAGAGTGCTGAGGGTGCAGGCGATTAAGAGCTGCTTCTTTGTGCCGAATCGTAAAGGCTGTGCTGATGGATATAGGAGGCGATCGCCGGAATCATCACGTCTTCGGCCTTCTTTTGCCGATACTCTGTAGACGATACATCTGGCCCCACAAAGTCTGCCGCTACCGTTAGATTTGCGCCCAATGACTTCAGGGCGCGCAGGTCTGCACCACTCACAGGGAACCCTGGTCGCGGCACAATTTGGAGATAAACCATTGTCAAAAGCTCATCCACGCGATACCAGCTCGAGAGAGAATCTAAAACATCAGATCCGACGACCAAAACAAGTTGGGCATGAGGCCAGTGTTGCTGGGCTAGACGGACTGAATTCAGCGATCGCCCATCACTCAAATGAGGGCACAACCGAACATTAGAATACTGCTGCTTAATCTCATTGAGCAGCAGCGCCAGCATCGCCTGTCGATGCACCAAAGGCGTTTGACCGACCTTAAACGGGTTATCCGCAGCCCAAACCGCCACTTCATCAAAGCGCGTTGCTAACCATTCCACAATTGCCCTGTGTCCGGTTGTGGGGGGGTCGGCACTGGTGCCAAAAAGCGCAACTTGAGCCATA
>JAGVDA010000043.1 GCA_020058975.1 Thermosynechococcus sp. WC_1
CTAGAAAAATATCTAAAATATTCTCGTCATGCAGCATCTCCAGCCCTATTTACTGCCCGTCAACCGGTCACTGAAGTCGTAACCCGCTTGAGTTACCGGACGACACATCGAGACTGGAAAAACCTAATTGAAAGTGACCCACAGCTTCAGGGCATCAGAATGCACGACCTACGACACACCTTTGCCACCGAACGAGTGGGATTAATGGGCATCGAGGAACTACGTGCCTTGATGGGACATACTAATATCCAAACCACTTTGCGCTATCAAAAAGTCACTTCTGAACGAGCAGAAATAACCGCTCATAAAGCCTTAAATCAACTACTGAACATCTCAGATGACAGCTAATTCAGTTCAGTACAATCTAAAGTAACAGAGTATAGGTGATACTCTGCCTTGGCAAACTGTGGATTGAAAAATGCTTATCTGCTAGAACCATTTGTTAATAAGGGTTTCAAGCGATTTTCTTTGTCATTTTGTTCTATTGCTCCCTGACACCTATTTAGGGCTGTATTTAATTCTGTAAAAATAGTTGTGTTCAGAAACCAAATAAGTCAAAGGCTAGAGAGTTTTAGAGATTTTAATGCTTAAAAAATACTGCTTAGGTAGTAATTTTAGGGAGTTTACTGGGAGCTGGTTTCAGCCTTAGCGTACTATTTTTTCCGAATTCTGCGATGACCCCTTTCTGTGGAACGCCGTATAAGTCTGAAGTGATTTCCGAAAAATAGTCTAGCCCAAAAGCACGGCTGGTAAGGGTTTGAAACGTACTTTTACCTTTTTGGCGCGTTGGGCACATTTAGCCAAAACCCAAAAACTTAGTGAATATTTAACATGGTATAATTCTAAAAACTTGAGTTGTCAAAAGTGTAAAATTTTATGATTATCACTGTGGCCTCTTTTAAAGGAGGTGTGGGCAAAACGACCACTGCTGTTCATCTCAGCGCCTATCTTCATACTAAAGCGCCCACCCTCTTGATCGATGGCGACCCTAATCGATCGGCTACGAGTTGGGCAAAGCGAGGAAGCTTGCCATTTAAAGTCATTGATGAAAAACAGTCTGCCCGGTATGCCAGAGACTTCGAGCATATTGTCATTGATACTCAAGCTCGACCACAACAGGAAGATCTAGAGGCATTAGTAGGAGGCTGCGATCTGCTAGTGATTCCTTCTACTCCTGATGCCCTGGCGTTGGATGCCATGATGCTGACGGTTGCGGAGTTGCAAAAGCTCAATACCCAAAATTACAGAATTCTCCTAACTGTCATTCCGCCTAAACCTTCTAAGGATGGCCGGGAGGCTAGGGAGATGCTGGCGGGTGCTGAGCTACCACTATTTAATGGCGAGATCCGCCGGTTCGTTGCCTTCCAGAAGGCGGCATTAGCTGGAGTTAGTGTCTCTGAGGTTTCTGACCCTAAATCGGGGATGGCTTGGTTAGATTACAAGAAAATTGGTAAGGAGATACTGTCATGACAGCTAAAGTGAGTAAATTTCAGGCGGTGCTGAGTTCAAGGGAAGCTTCAGAGGAACTTCAGGAAGAGGCGACCGACTTGGTAATGAAAGATCTTCCGGTACCTTCTCCAGTAGCGAAGATGGGCAGACCGAAAGGTAAACGAAGCAATCCAGACTATACCCAAGTGACTGCTTACATTCGTCAGGACACCTATAAGGATGTTCGAGTACTATTGCTGCAACAAGGCAATGGCCAAGAGTTTTCGGAATTGGTGGAGGAGTTACTATCCGAATACTTGAAAACTCAGACTTTTAAAAGTTCAAAAACCTAAGTACCCGAGTATTTAAACATTGTAGATGTGGAGACTTGCGACATGGACAGTATAGGTAATGCTTTGCATGGCATGAAAGAGCGAATGGAGGCCAATAAGGAACTTGCCCGCAAACGTGAGGAGGAATACTACGAGTCTGGGTTTATTCAGCTTCCTTTGTGGCCGGAAGAGAAGCGGGGGTCGCCAAATAGCTTTCTGCGATCGGCTTTGTTTGCCGCGATTCAGAGCAAGGATCGCATGATGCTCAAGGAGGCCATTTTGGGCAGTCAGCAGGGCATTACTGTTAAGTACACTGGCGAGCAGCTTAACCAAGAAGATTTGACGGTTTGGTTAGGCGTGATGGACATGGTAAAGCAGCATCCACTTGGAACGGAATGCAGCTTCAGTGCCTACGCTATTTTGAAGCACGTAGGTATGGATAGTGGTGGCAAAAGTCATCAGAAATTGAGAGAGTCTATTCTAAGAATGACAGCTTGTGTTCTTACTGTTACGAATGAGAAAATGACCTTCTCAGACAGGATGATTGATAGGTTCATTATCGATGAGGAAACGAAGCAATATAAAGTCAAGCTCGGCAGACATGCAATCAAACTTTTTGGTAACAATGATTGGACGGCACTCGAAGAAAAGCAGAGAAGATTGCTGGTCAAGAAACCTCTCGCTTCCTTTTTGCATGGATACTACAGCAGCCATGAAACTCCCTTGCCTGTGAGTATTGATTTTTTGATGGATATCTCTGGTAGTAAGAACACCCAGAAAGCTGGCTTCAAAAGACACATCAAGAAAGCACTCGATGAACTGGTAAAGAATGGATTCTTGAAATGTTTTAGTTTTGAGGGCGATTTAGTGAAAGTTGTACGTGTGCCAAAACCTTACAAACTAAATCCTTCTGCTTAGCGAATTGAGAGTTTTCACACACAATTGTCCAAAATAGGCACGGGAATAGAG
>JAGVDA010000238.1 GCA_020058975.1 Thermosynechococcus sp. WC_1
CAATTTTAGAGACGAACGTTTTAATAGGAATTGCCGCATTAAATCCGGTTTTAATAGAGATTCCGCCGGCATCCCCCTCCCCTTGAGCCGAACCAGCATTATCCCCTTGACCATGAATACCAACCAAGCGACCCATATCGTCTAAAACAGGGCCACCACTCATTCCACCGCGCGTCAGCGCGTTGTAGCGCAGCGTGTAGCCTTGCGGACGGGTTTGCGGACGACTCGTCACAATTCCATCTGTAAACTCAAAGGTTCGCTCAGTGTCTCCCAGGCCAGGGGCAGGGTATCCACACACATAAATCGCAGCACCAATGCTCATTTGATCAGAGCTACCAATGGCTGCAACCGGATAAGACTCAGCACTTTTAAAAATGGCAACTGCCAAATCGGGTTCACTAGAACTGCGCTGTATGTGAACCACTTTTGTTGCGCTATAGCTCTTGCCTGAGCTAGTAACAATGCTGTATGGCATATTGTTTTGCACAACATGATTCGCCGTAAGCACCGTATAGCTATTGCCTTTTTTTGAAATAATCACCCCCGATCCACCGCCAGACTGCCCCGCAGGATTAATCCGAACCGTGACCTGTGTTGCAATTTGAGCAACTTCTTGGGTTGTTTTAGCGCTAGCAACCATCACTGTTTGGCTGATGGCGACAGCGACAGCCGCCGATCCGGTGAGCGCTCCCAATAGGATGCGTGAACCAAAGATGTATTGACTCATAATTTCTTCTTCTAACTGGCTTTTCTGCTACGAGAGGCAAGAGGGACAAGATTCTTACTCCCCTCTCCCGTTCTGGGAGAGGGGCTGGGGGTTTCGGCGTGAGCGCTCAGCCGAACGGTGAGTGTCAAAGTTGGGGGTTATTAAATATATGATCCTTAGTTTGCCCAAGACTGAGTCCACAATGTCTTATCGCTTTATTTGTCTGCTGTTTACAAATTTTTGGCGACCACCTGGATCTGTTGCAGCGTTGAATCGGTACAGCCTGTGATCAGCCCTCCTGCGGCTAGGGTTTGCTGAAGATAGGCGATCGCCATTTCAGTAATAACCTCCCCTGGCAACGTGATTGGGATGCCTGGCGGGTAGGGGCATAATGTTTCTGCACTAATGTGGCCTATCGTCTGGGCAATCGGCATCATAATGCGCGGGGCAAAATATGCGTTGCGGGGCGATAGTGCAGGACAGATAGGCTGAGTCGGCTCTGTTTTTAACCCAGCAGTCAGATATGTGAAGGATTGAGTAGACGGCGAGTGCTGACTCAAATGGGCTAGGGCATAGAATAGCCGCTCTAAATCTTTAGATGTATTGCCTAAGCTCAACAGAAAGGTCAAATGACGAAGCGTCGGCAATTCTGCAATGACGCCAAACTGCTCTGTACAAATCTCATCGGCGGTAAACCCGTCTAGCCCTAACGCACTGACATCCACGGTTAAGCGAGTGCTGTCGAGATCGTAAAAGCCTGGAGTAGGGTACTGCGGATGCTGTAGAATCTTAAGCCCCGCGATACTTACAATGTTTGCTCTAGCCTTATGAGCCAGTGCTAAAATCTGCGCCAACAGTTCAGATCCTTGGGTCAATATCTGATAGCAAGCCCCTTCTAGTGAGGCTATCAGCAGATTGCTCGGGCTGCTAGTCTGAAGCATCTGAAGCGCACTTCTCACCCGTGCCGCATTCACAATACCGCTGCGCTGATGCAGCATAGATGCCTGAGTGAGTGCAGAAAGCGTTTTGTGGGTAGACTGCACCACCAAGTCTGCCCCCAGCGACAACGCCGATGGGGGTAGGTCAGGATGAAACCCAAAATGGGCACCGTGGGCTTCATCCACAATGAGAGGAATGCCGTGCTGATGGGCAAGTTGGGCGATCGACCCCACATCGCCCACCACGCCGTGATAGGTCGGCGACACCATCAAAACAGCTTTGGTTTCAGGATAACGCCTCAGCGCTTGGGCAACGGACTGCGGCGTAATACAGTGGGCTAAATCCCATTGAGGGTCATACTCAGGGTAAATAAATACCGGATGGGCACCCGAGAGAATGAGTCCAGAGATGGCGGAGGTATGAACATTACGAGGCAAAATTATTTTGTCACCTGGTCCACAGGTTGCCAAAATAGAGGCGATTACCCCAACTGTCGAGCCATTGACCAGAAACCAGGTTTGGTCTGCTTCAAAGGTTTTGGCAGCTTGTGCTTGTGCCGCTGCTACAACCCCATCCGGCTCATAAAGATTGAACCCTGGTAAATCTGGTAAGTCTATACGGTAGGCTTGTGCGCCCATCAATTGCTGTGTTGAAGGGGGAATGCTTTGGCCTCGCTTATGCCCTGGCGTACAAAATAAGGCCGTGTCAGCCTGGGAAGCTGCTGCCAAAGCATCTGTGATGGGGGTATTCAATGGATGCACAAAAGCCAAAACCCTGACTACACTACAAGGTGAACCTTATGGAAATTACCTGTAGCAATTATAGGGGCTTAATTTCATGCTTAATTTTATGGGCTTGGGACAAACGCTGTGACAGTCTCTTTCAATGATGTTGAAGAAAACATTCAGGCTCGTAAAGCCGATCACCTGCGGATTTGTCTGGACGACTCGGTTCAGTGCAAAGCAATCACGAATGGTCTAGAGCGCTATCGTTTTAGGCATTCCTGTTTGCCAGAGCTAGACTACGACGAAATTAAGCTCGAGACTCAGTTTTTAGGTCATAGGCTCAATGCGCCTCTACTGATTTCTTCTATGACAGGCGGCACCGATTTAGCCAAGGTTATCAACACCCGCCTTGCGAAAGCCGCCCAGCATTACAAAATTCCCATGGGGGTTGGTTCTCAGCGCATCGCCTTAGAGCAGCCCAACCTTAGCAAAACCTTTGCGGTACGCGCTTTTGCCCCTGATATCTTTTTGATGGCGAACCTAGGTGCAGTTCAGCTTAACTATGGCTGTGGGGTCGATGAATGTCGTCGCATTGTAGAAACCTTGGAGGCAAACGCCCTCATTCTGCACCTTAACCCGCTCCAAGAATGTGTGCAGAGTAATGGCGATCGCAATTTCAAAGGCTTGCTTCCCAAAATTGAGGCGCTGTGTCGGCATTTGTCTGTGCCTGTGATTATCAAGGAGGTGGGCAACGGCATCTCTGGTGCAGTGGCGCAACGGCTGATTGAGGCGGGTGTTGCAGCCATTGACGTCGCGGGGGCGGGCGGTACCTCTTGGGCTAAGGTTGAAGGGGAGCGCGCCACGGATGCGCGACAAAGCCGTCTGGGACAAACCTTTGCAGAATGGGGGCTTTCAACGGCTGAATGTATTCTGGAAGTCCGCACAGTGGACGCTAAGATTCCGCTGATTGCTTCGGGGGGCTTACGGACGGGGCTGGATGTGGCAACGGCGATCGCCCTGGGTGCTGACTTAGCAGGGATGGCCTATCCGTTTTTGACCGCAGCTCACGAGTCTGAAGACGCTTTGTATGCGCTAGTAGAGATCTTGCTGGCAGAGCTAAAAACCGTTTTGCTTTGTACAGGGAGCGCAGCGCTTGCAGACTTGAAACAGATACCCTTGATGGCAAGAGATTAGTGACAGTCTATGGCGAGTCAACTTCCAATCTATCTAGATGGGCACGCTTCAACGCCAATAGATCCACAGGTATTGAAGGCGATGCTGCCCTATCTCAGTGGGCAATTTGGCAACCCATCGAGTCAGGGGCATTGCTATGGTTGGGAGGCAGCGGCAGCGGTGAAGTACGCAAGGCAGACCATCGCAGAGGCTATTCATGCTGACCCAGAGGAAATTATTTTTACCAGTGGTGCTACAGAAGCCAATAATTTAGCAATTAAAGGCGTTGCGGAAGCCTATATTCAGCGAGGCCGTCACATTATTACGGTTGAGACCGAGCACCCTGCCGTGCTTGAACCCTGTCGATATCTCGAGCGTCTGGGGTTTGAGGTTACTTATCTAAAGGTAAAGCCGGATGGGTTGATTGATCTTCAGACTCTTGCGCAGGCGTTGCGACCCGATACCGTTTTGGTTTCTGTGATGGCTGCCAATAGCGAAATTGGGGTTTTGCAGCCGCTGACCGAGATTGGGGCATTATGCCGCACCCATCAGGTCTTGTTTCACACGGATGCCGCTCAAGCCATTGGCAAAATTGCCTTAGATGTAGAGGCAATGTCGATTGATTTGATGTCTCTGACGGCTCATAAGCTGTATGGTCCAAAAGGGATTGGGGCACTTTATGTGAGGCGGCGATCGCCACGGGTACAGCTTGCCCCCCAAATGCACGGCGGTGAGCAAGAACGGGGGGTTCGCTCTGGGACGTTGGCGACGCATCAAATTGTCGGCTTTGCCAAGGCGATCGCGCTGGGGCTAGCAGAGCAGCCTCAAGAAGGGGAACGGTTAAGATTACTACGCGATCGTCTTTATGCTCATCTCCAAACCTTAGATGGCATTCACCTCAACGGGCATCTGACCCAACGACTACCTGGCTCATTAAACGTGAGCATTGAGGGCGTGGAGGGTGCTGCGCTGCTGCTAGGGTTACGGTCTGCCATTGCGGTTTCTTCTGGGTCTGCCTGCGCATCTGGGGCTGCAAAGCCCTCCCCTGTGCTGCTGGCGTTGGGGCGCGATCACAAGCTGGCCTCAGCTTCTTTGCGATTTGGCATCGGACGCTTTAATACCCTAGAAGACATTGAGACTGCTGCGGCTCAAATCATGTTGGCGGTTCAGTCTTTACGTCGAGGTGCAAGCTGAAAGCCAGCATAGCAATCGTTACACATTAGACCTCTTGCATCAATCTCAACCCTTCTCCCGCCAGAGGAGAAGGGCAAACTCCTGCTCCCCTCGCCCGTTCTGGGAGAGGGGCTGGGGGCTTCGGCGTGAGCGCTCAGCCGAACGGTGAGGGTCATATTTGTGCAAGAGGTCTATTTGTAAATAAGAGATGGCGTGTCGTGTCAACGCTCATCCATCCCTCATCCCTAAATTCTCTCAACAGTCGCGTCACGGTAACTCGGGTGGTGCCAATTAAGCCTGCAATTTGCTGATGAGTCAACCGGACGCTTAACCGAATGCCTTGGGGGGTGACTTGGCCTACTTCTTGGCGCAGTAAATCTAAAAGCTGACGCAGCCGATCATCCACGCGGCGGTATCCTGCGATCGCCAGTAGCGTTTCGGTTTGCTGAAGCCGACGCATTAGCTCTCTAAACAAGCTTTGAGCCAGTCGTGGTGACTGCTCTATTTCCATAATGTGTACCCGCATCAGGACGACATCGGTTAAGGCGATCGCCTCGTAGGGGATAAGCTGTGAGAAGGGTGTCCCAAAGGGCATGGAAGGACAAATCAAGCCTAAAATTCCTTCATCGCCGTTAGGGTATAGCGTACTGAGCTGAACGACCCCGCGACACACAATAAAAACCTCGTGAGGCTGCATTATGATGAATTGACCGCTTTTTATGGTGATGACGTTACGACCGCGATAGAGATCTTCTAAAAGCAGACGCCAATCGGTAGAAACTGTAGCCGTCGCAAGCGCTGAAAAAGTCATTGCGTGCTAACCTTTTTGGTTTTGACTAAGCTTAGCGCCGCAACGTCAATGGCAGGTAATGCATAGGTTTTGGTTTGGTTAAGCTTTGGGCGATCGCTTCTTTTACGGTTACTTCCAGATCTGCGACGGTATGCCCGATGAGCAGAATCCCAGAGTCAGCCGTCAAAATCTGCCCCCAAAGGTTTAGAAATATCCAGACGGTAAGATACTATCCAAACCCATGAGCCAGCGGGTGATACATTAAGGGCTGCTTAAAACCAGCTCAAACCCCATCCATCACACTGCTATGAATCTATCGACCGTTATTCTGGCGTTCCTTGGCCTTGGGATTTTGTTTGGCGCACTGCTCAACGGCGTATTTCCAGCGGCGATCGCTCCCCTCGACCACTACCTCCTCACCCCCATCGGCGAAGTCTTTCTGCGGCTGATTCAGTTTGTAGTGGTGCCCATCGTGTTTTGCTCCATGATATTGGGGTTAACCCGCATCCAAAATGCGGCGCAGGTAGGGCGTTACGCCATCAAGCTGTTGAGCAGCTACGTCATCACCAGCATGGTTGCCACTGCCCTGGGTATGGGCATGGCTTTTTTGCTCAAGCCAGGAGCTGGAGTGACGGGCTTTAGCCTTCCCGAAGGCTTAATGCAGGCAAAGGGGCTTTCGCTGCTCGATTGGCTGGTGAGTTTAGTGCCCGTTAACCCTCTAGAAGCCTTAAGCACCGCTAACTTGCTGCAAATTATCGTCTCCGCCGCACTCATCGGCATTGCCATTCAGTTTGTAGGGGATAAGGCATCCAGCTTTTTAGCCTTTATCGAAAGCTGCTACGCCATCTTTGAAAAAGTATTGGCTCTGGTGCTGTACATTGCGCCCATTGGTGTATTTGCCCTCATCAGCTCCGTCATTGCGACTCAAGGGCTAGAAATTATTTTGCGGCTGCTGGTGTATGTATTGGGGCTGCTCACCACCACTGCCCTCATGATTGGTGTTTATACCTGTATCTTATTTGCTTTACGAGCCAAGCCCCTCCACTTTTTTCGCAGCATGTTCCCAGCGCTGTCTTTAGCGTTTGGTACCGCCAGCTCCAATGCAGCCCTGCCGATCGCCCTCCAAAACGTCCAAGAAAGCTACGGCTTGCGCCCCGAAATTGCGACCTTTGCTCTACCCTTGGGGACTGCGCTAAAGCGCGATGGGTCGGCAATTTTGCAGGGGTTTAACGCGCTGTTTATTGCTCAGGTTTACCAGGTGCCGCTCACGTCTTCGATGCTGTTGGCGATCGCCGTAAGTACCCTTCTCGTCTCCTTCAGTACCCCTGGTGTCCCTGGGTCAGCGCTCATTACCATGACGACGGTGCTGTCAGCGGCGGGGCTACCGATTGAAGGCGTGGCGATCGTCGCTGGGGTTGATCGGTTAACCGATGGGTTTAAGACCGTGCTGAATATTGTGGGGAATACCACCAACGCGATTATTTTGAGCCATTGGGAGCCAGAGCAAGCCGCTATTGCCGCTGAAAAAAACATTTCAGAACTGCAAACTAATCTCCCGTCCTAGATAAAGAGACAGCAAGCCTGACTTAGCATAGAGAAAGAACTCATCCCCACAGGTAGGCACCATGACGGCTGAACCCTTACAACCCGTAACAGAACGCGAATGGTGGGCGCAGCGATGGATTGATGTACTAGAGTCCTTTGGCTGGCGACGGCGACTAGAACGCGCCAGAAACTATGTGCGCGAAGGGCGAGTGCTGTCTCTCAACTTCCAAGGCCCCCAGGTGTTGGCTCAAGTGCAGGGCACCGCCCCAGAACCCTACGCAGTCTCCTTAGGGCTAGACCCCTTCACCGATGAGCAGTGGGGCTACGTGATTGAAGAACTCTCCACACGCGCCATTTTTGCCGCAAAGCTGCTCGCGGGGGAGATGCCCCAAACCATAGAAGATGCCTTTACCGCCAGCGGACTGAGTCTATTTCCCTTTAGTAAATTTGATATTCATAGCACCTGCGACTGCCCCGATCCCGTGAATCCATGCAAGCATATTGGAGCGGTGTACTATCTCTTAGGCGACTACTTTAGCCAAAATCCATTCATTTTGTTTGAATTGAGGGGGCGCACCAAAGCCCAGATCATCGAAACCCTCCGTCAATTGAGAAGTGATCCAGACGCTGTGGTTGAAAATCTATCCACTACCACAGCACACCAGTCTTTATTCCCTGACCTTGCCCTGCAATTTTGGCAGTACAGTGCCCAGCTTGATCCTTCTCTGGTTGTTATTGCGCCACCCCCCACTCAAGAAAATGTGTTGGATGTGTTGGGGGCTTTTCCTGTAGAAGAATCTGCGGCCTACCCTTTAGGCGGCAACGCAGAAGGCCAGAAGCTTTTAGAGATGCTGCGGCAGATGTATCAGCAGGTGTATTACCAAAG
>JAGVDA010000275.1 GCA_020058975.1 Thermosynechococcus sp. WC_1
TATTGAGGTCACAGACAGCGCTATTGGGGTCGCCCACCTGAATGTATTCAAGATTGGTGCTGACGTACTCCCGCCGCGACAGAATCTCCTGAATCTCGGCAGCATTGGCTGGCTCAGCGCAATATTGACCTGCCTCTAGCAGGGCTTTAATCAACGCAATATGGGTATTGGGATAGGCGTTCGCCCAGTCTTCTCGCACCCCTAATACCTTGCCCGGATGTCCCTGCCAGATTTCGAGGTCAGTGGCAACCGTAAAGCCCACCCCTTCGATCGCCGCTCGTAAATTCCATGGTTCCCCCACGCAAAAGCCATCAATGCTTCCGGCCTGGAGGTCTACCACCATCTGAGCGGGAGGGATGGGCTTTAGGATGACATCGCGGTCAGGGTCAATGCCCCCTGCTGCCAGCCAGTAGCGCAGCAGCAGATTATGCATTGAAGACGGATGCACCACCCCCATTCTGTGCTGACGCTCGGGGGAATCCAGCAGCATCTTTTTGAAGTCGGCTAACGTCCGAACCCCTTCGTCGTAGAACCGCTTCGCGAGCGTAATGGCGTTGCCGTTTCGGGTCATGGTCAAGGATGTGACCACGGGCAGGGGCTTGGTATCGTGGGCACCTAAGGTCAGCCATAAAGGCATTCCCGAAGGCATTTGAGCCGCATCTAAAAAGCCACCTGTCATGCCGTCAATAATGCCGCGCCAGCTCGTTTCACGCACGAGGTTGACTTCATCCAGGCCGTGCTTCGCAAAAAAGCCCTTTTCTTTAGCAACGGCTAACGGCGCACAGGCGGTTAAAGGCACATAACCCAGCTCTAGGTTCACTTTTTCTAGGCCATGACGGGCGATCGCCCCTGTTTTGCGCGCCCTCAACTGCTTAATCCGCTTTTGCTGGTTGAGGAAGTAAATAATTTCGCTCCGGAGGCTGTAGTAGCTAGGATGCTCTACCACTTCCATTCGCTTGCGAGGCCGTGGGATATCTACCTCTAAAATTTGACCAATCTTAGAGCCAGGGCCATTGGTCAGCATCACAATCCGGTCAGACAGCAGCACCGCTTCATCTACGTCGTGCGTCACCATGACGGCGGTAACTTTGTTTTCTTCACAGATTTTCATGAGCTGCTCTTGCAGATTGCCCCGCGTAAGAGCATCCAAAGCGCCAAAAGGTTCGTCGAGGAGCAGCACCTTGGGCTTTAGGGCTAGGGCACGGGCGATCGCCACCCGCTGCTTTTGCCCCCCAGACAGCATCGTGATCGATTTGTGGGCGTGGGGTCGTAACCCGACCATATCAATGTGCTGTTCTAAAATGGTCTTGCGCTCACCCTTGGGCAAGTCAGCCATCACTTCGTCAATGGCTAGGGCGATATTTTGGCGCACCGTGAGCCAAGGCAGTAACGAGTAGTTTTGAAATACCACCATGCGATCAGGGCCTGGGCGTGTGATGCGCTGACCTTCTAGGGTCACAAGACCTTCAGTTGGAAGGTCTAACCCTGCAATCATGTTGAGGAGTGTCGATTTACCGCAGCCAGAGTGCCCAATCAGAGAAACAAATTCTCCCTGTTCGATTTCTAAATTAATGCCCGTGAGGGCAACATACTTGTCTCCACCCGCAAGGGGGAAAACCTTATCAATGTTGTCAACTGAAACAAAAGACATGACTAAGCCTCTGAATTTATTGAGGGGGTTGGGTTTCGGCTTCGCTCAACCCACGCCAATCCTGTATTGGAGGGCTGAGCGCGTTGCCCTGAGCGTTAGCCGAAGGGGAGCCGAAGCCCGATGGCAATCTACCGAGGTTCTGCGGGCACAATCAGATGTTCGATATAAGACATCGCTTTGTCTAAGAGCAGACCTACTGCGCCGATGTACACCAGCGCCAAAATCACTTCGCCGATGTAGTTGTTTTGATAGGCATCCCAGATAAAGAAGCCAATTCCAACAATCCCAGACATTACGATTTCTGCTGCGATAATCGCCAGCCAAGCCAAGCCGATCGCAATCCGTAGCCCCGTAAAGATATAGGGCAGCGCCGAAGGCAGCAAAATCTTGAGGAAATATTTTTGGCGAGAGAGCTGCAAAACCTTAGCAACGTTGTTGTAGTCTTTGGGAATTTGGCGAACCCCCACGGCGGTGTTAATTAAAATAGGCCAAACAGCCGTCACAAAAATCACGAAAAGTGCAGCAGGCTCATTTTTTTGGAGCGCAGCGAGGGCGATGGGCACCCAGGCTAAGGGCGGGACGGTTCGTAAAAACTGAAATAGCGGGTCTAGCATCTTCGAGGCGATGGGCGTTGTGCCGATCAGAATGCCTGTGCCAATCCCCACGACTGCGGCAAAGAAATAGCCGATCGCCACCCGCTGCAAGCTCGCCCAGGTTTGCCAAAATAGCCCTTTGTTGAGTCCGCCTAAATCCATAAACGGATACATGATTAAATCTCTGGTTCGAGGTTCGGTCACGATGTCGATGGGGCCTGGCAGTTTGGTTAAGCCTGAACTAGAAAAGAGCTGCCAAATCAACAGAAAACCTAAAATCCCGAGAAGGGGTGGAATAATCTCTTTTGAATATTTCTTCCAAAAGGTTTGAAGCGTGCCGGATGATTTTCTACGCGGAAGTGAGCTGACTGCCATAGATCTAAGTCTCTACTAGGGGTTTTATGGAGTGAGATAGGTGATTGAGATGGGCGATTGAGATGGGCGATCGCCCCAGAAACAAACTTGCTTAAATCCGCTTAATCTTCAGGCTATTGAGGTAGGCTTTCGGATTTTCAGGATCGAACTTGATGCCGTCGAAGAATGTTTCAACACCGCGAGATGTACTCTTGGGAATATCCGAATCGGGAACGCCGAGTTCCTTTGCCGCTGCTTTCCAGAGATCTTCTCGGTTGACAGAATCTACAATTCGCTTAGCGTCATCTAAAGTCTTGGCTGGCAAAAAGCCCCAGCGAACGCTCTCGGTAATGAACCACAGATCGTGGCTTTTGTAGGGGTAAGATACACTGCCCAGATCGTCTTTCCAGTACAGGGGCCCCATTTTGAAATTATTGACCGCAGGTTGACCGTCGCCCACATCGTATTTCCCTTCAAAGGGCGGCTTGAGAATAGCGGCTGGAACGTTAAAGAATTCGCGTCCCGAAAGAATTGTGACCAACTCCTCACGGTTTTCAGGTTTGTCGCACCATTGCTGCGCTTCCATTACGGCCTTCAGAACGGCTTTTGTTGCTTTGGGGTTTTTATCAACCCAATCTGCCCGCATTGCCAAATACTCTTCGGGGTGTCCTTTCCAAATTTGAGCGGTCAGGGTGCCAATGAAGCCGATCTTGTCTTGAATAATGCGGAACGGCCAAGGATCGCCCGTGCTAAATGCATCCATCGTCCCCGTTTTCATATTGGCGACGGTCTGGGCAGCCGGAACCGTGAGCAGACTCATTTCTTGATCTGGATCGATGCCGTTGGCGGCTAACCAGTAGCGAATCCAAAAGTCTTGGTTGGCTTTAGGGAAGGTATAGGCCGCCTTAAAGGGCGTGTTGGCGGCTTTTTGACCCTTAATGTAGTCAACGCCCGCTTTGCTGATTTTGGTGTGCAGCCCCTTGCCGAGGTGCTTATTGGCGATCGCAATCCCGTTCCCCTGCGTCACCAACTGCGCCAACACATACATGGGAATTTTCTTGTTGCCCTTTGTAATTAACCCTTCGCTAATCAGGTGAGGCATGGGCATTTGCCACTGTCCGCCGTCAATACCGCCGCCCTCTGAACCAATTTCAACGTTGTCTCGTGCAGAACCCCAGTTGGCCTGCTTAGAAACATCCACCTCCGTCATGCCGTACTTGGCAAATAAGCCTTTCTTTTGGGCAATAATCAGCGGTGCAGCTTCAATAATAGGCAGATAACCCAGCTTTACCTGGGTGGTTTCGGGCGCTTCACCAGCGGCAATA
>JAGVDA010000137.1 GCA_020058975.1 Thermosynechococcus sp. WC_1
CATCAATCTTTAAAACAATATCATTTATCGCATAAGATTCACCGTCATCTCTTGGGCCTCCATGTAAGGCAGAGAAGACCTCTGCCCGAGTTAATCGTTTCCCGTAGTTATTCATACGATCAAAGATATCTCGGAGGACATCTTCGTCTTCTTGTTTAACGATGTAAGCAGGAATTGAGTATTCACGAATTGCTTTAGCGATTCTTGTTGCCTCTTCAAAATATTTAGTGGACTCAGGATGTTCGCTGAACCACTTAAGCAGTCTTTGTAAATCAAAGATGGTTGGAAGGCCAATAACGTGAGATTGTTCGTCAACTGGCTTTACAAATATTTGGCGTGAAAGATCGTATGCGATCAAAAAACGTGGATCAGTGAGTCTAGACTCATGAAGTGCATTTGCGAGGCTGGTAAGTCGCTGTTGACCATCAACAACCCATAGTGCTTCATCTCGTTTAGGAGCAGTAATCTGTAGTGCTCCTATTGTTAGCATTTCTTTCTTAGCAGGGCGTGACCAAAGAAGCACACTCCCAATTGGATAACCTCGGACAATGCTATCCATTAGGCGTCTTACATCCTCCCATTGCCAGCGGAATGGCCTTTGGAACTCAGGAATCCGAACGCCACCAGAAAGAACCTCATCAACCAAATCCTCAAGTGAAAAGGTTTGGGCATTTGGTTTTGTAATTCGCGAACTTGCCATACTTTAATTTTACTTATTGATCAGACAGAAGTCTTGGCTTTTTATCATTATTTATCAGTGCTTCTAAGGGTAAGCATAACCTAACCTTAGAATTCTCATGATTAAAACTCCCTAAGTATCTGCCAAACTCTAAATAAATGAAAAAACAGTAGCTTTTTGGATGCTCTACTGCTTAACACTTTCTTGATAATTAAGTAGACTTGGCTAGAATTCTCAAGCTACATTACGAAATATAAATACTCGTCTATAGGTCATGTCAGCAAGGGGTTTAACTACTTTGCAAAACTTAACTCAAGTGCGTTTTCCTATCCAAACCTACTTAGTGTCATTTTTTCATTCTATCCAACCCAATTAGCCCCTGAAAAATCTTCTATCCTAATAAAGATCAGCAATCATTTATTTCATATTCCCCGCCGCCAAAACCTGCTCTACCGTCAACTGCAACTCAGGAAACGTCCTAGACTCAATCCCCTGACTCCCTACAAATACCGTCTCCTCGTATAGCCCATCATTCCACATCAGCACAGACACCTTAGACTCCAACGGATCCACAATCCAATACTCAGGAATCTCTAGTGCCGCATATTCCGATCGCTTGTGTCGATAATCTCGCTTCACCGAATCTGGGCTAACCACCTCCACCACCAATAACGGAGAAGTTTGGCACACCGCCGACTGATCCAGCATTCCGACGATTTGGTCAGCCGTCAAAACATAAACATCCGTCAGCCGCGACTTCCGCCAGCCTGTGCGTACCCCCGCCTCACGCAGGCAAAACCAAGGCAAACTCAGCCGCTTAATTTCTGCATCTAACCGTTGCTCGATATGGCTAGAAATAAACAAATGCCGAAATGTAGGCAGATTTTTCGGTTCTAACTGACCATTCACCAACTCATAGCGTGTTTCTGTTCCATCATCGTAGGCAAGATACTGTTCAAAACTGAGCAATTTTGTAGCGGTGAATGTCATGACTCAACCCTGCCATACATCTCCTATATTATGGATTAATCCGATGACGCTTTCTTTCTAGTCATTAGGTCACTCAGCGAGCGCAACTTTGGAGTCAAAACAATGGCGCAATTTAGTCGGTCTTGGTGGGGTCAACGCTTCATTGTCGCCCTCGAAAAACTCATGGACTCAGGCCGCTTAAGCCGAGGCCGCTCCTACGCTCGTAATGGCAAAGTCAAAAGCTTTGAAATTAAAGATGGCGTCATTTCTGCCAAAGTACGCGGCTCTATAAATGCCTATTTTGGTGTACATAAAGAACCTCTCTACACCACCACCATTGAGTTTAAGACCATTAGTGCTGCTAACTGGTCAGCGGCGATCGCCCATATTGCTTCCAAAGCCAGCCTGATTTCGCGGCTCATGCTCAACGAAATCCCCGATAACATTGATGATGCCTTTGCTAAACTCAATTTACATTTATTACCCCATCGCAAAGACGATTTTAAAACCAACTGCTCTTGCCCTGACTGGAGCAACCCTTGTAAGCACATTGCAGGGGTTTACTACCTCCTTGCCGCGCAGCTCGACGAAGATCCATTTTTGCTGTTTGAACTGCGAGGGTTGTCGCGGGATGCGCTGCAAAAAGAACTCTCTAAATCGCCCCTCGGTCAGGCACTGTCCGCAGAAATGACTTTGACTAAAACTGCACCAAAGCCTGAACTGAGCTATTTCACACGACCAACCGTGCAGAAATCCGCCGCTGTTGTCAGTTTGAAGGATTTTTGGCATGGTGCAAAACGCCTCCCTCAGGCCATTGAAGCCACACCCCAAAATAGTGTTTCGGCAATCTTAGTCAAAAAGCAGGGTGATTTTCCGCCCTTTTGGCATAAAGACAGCTCGTTTATCGAGACGATGGAAGAACTCTATGGGCGTGTCAGAACTAAAAATACGACGCTTCTTTAAACATGAATTAATTTAAGCGCCGCTATTGCCAACATGGCTTAACGAACAAGTGACAAACAGCTTAAAACTACTGAATAGTAAAGCTTTGAAGTAATGTCTTTAGATTTCACAGAAGGAGCAATCTCCCTAACGCGAGAATCCATTTGAGCAAAAAAAGCTGTATGGGCAATCTCGAATCGTCAATTTAGGCCATAATGGGCATTCAATATTAAGGGGAACGTAAGATGGCTGAAATTCGCAGTGATGGAGACACTGTACATTACCTAATGAAGAGTGCCGGAAGGTTTCCATTACTGACAGGCGACCAAGAAATCGAGCTAGGTCGTCAGGTACAGGCCATGATGAGGGTGCTGGAGCTACCGGAAACAGAACGCCCCGCAGATTGGGGGCACACCGTCAGCCAAGGTCAAAAGGCCAAAACGCGCATGATCAAGAGCAATCTACGCCTGGTCATCAATGTTGCTAAAAAGTATCAGAATATGGGACTTCCGTTTGAAGACCTGATTCAAGAAGGCTCCATCGGCCTAAATCGCGGGATTGAAAAATTTGACCCAGAACGCGGCTACAAAGCATCAACCTACCTTTTTGCTTGGATAAAGCAGGCCATTACCCGCGCGATCGCCAACACCTCGCGGATGATCCGATTGCCCGTCCACATGAAAGAGCGGACGCTAAAACTAAAGCAGCTCACCCGTGAAATGATGAAAGAGAGCGGGCGAAGACCCAGCGCCGAAGCATTACGTGAAGCGATGGAGCTAGATGAGCCGCAGTGGAAGCTGTTGATGTCTTCACTGCACGACGCAATATCCTATGACATTAAAGTATCGAAAGAAGATAACGAGACGAGCCTAGCTGACCTGCTGCCGAGCGGACTCGAAACCCCTCAAGATAATCTTGACGCCCTCGGAGAACGGGACAGACTAGAGCAGATTCTGTGTGGCATAGACAAGCGCGAAGCGTATGTCCTGGGTCTACGCTATGGCCTTGACCAAGGTGAAGGGCGATCGCTCGCAGAGATTGGTCAAATGATGGGCGTAAGCCGAGAGCGGGTGCGCCAAATTGAGGCTAAAGCCATGCGTTCGGCGCGAAGGGTGGCGAATCAAGTGCAGTTGATCGCGTGAAGCGACAGGGGCATGGGTGAATTCATCGCAGCTTTGGGGTTTTAGGGTTTTGCCTTGAGTCGGTAGATCGGCAACCGCAAATCGTTGTCTAAAATACGCTAGGCTAGTGCCAGAGCCGTAGTCCCGTCTACGGCTATCTTTTCTCATCGAATTGATCGCAACAGTCAGCCGCAAAAATCTATGTTTGAAGCACTTGCAGACCGCCTTGAGTCAGCTTGGAAAAAGCTCAAAGGTCAAGACAAAATTTCAGAAAGCAACATTCAAGATGCCTTGCGAGAAGTGCGTCGGGCGCTGCTAGAAGCTGATGTAAACTTCCAGATCGTCAAAGATTTTGTCGAAGACGTGCGGGTGAATGCCCTAGGCGCAGAAGTCGTCAGCGGAGTGCGGCCTGACCAGCAGTTCATCAAAATTGTCAACGATGCTCTCGTAGACATCATGGGGGACTCCAACGTGCCCCTGGCTCACGCCAATACTGTGCCCACCGTCGTTTTAATGGCAGGTTTACAAGGGACGGGGAAAACCACCGCAGCGGCAAAGCTGGCGCTGCACCTGCGCAAAGAAGAGCGCACGGCATTACTGGTGGCAACTGACGTTTACCGTCCGGCGGCGATCGATCAGCTCATTACCCTTGGCAAGCAAATCAACGTTCCTGTTTTTTCTCTAGGCACTGACGTAAACCCCGTTGAGATTGCAAAACAGGGTTTAGCCGAAGCCAAAGCCCTCAAAGTGGATGTTGTCATTATTGACACCGCCGGACGGCTGCAAATTGACCCCGAAATGATGGCAGAACTGGCTCAAATCAAAGCCGCTGTTCAGCCCCATGAGACGCTGCTGGTGGTGGATGCCATGACGGGGCAAGAGGCTGCAAACCTGACGCGCACCTTCCATGAAGACATAGGCATTACAGGAGCTATCCTCACCAAAATGGATGGCGATACGCGGGGGG
>JAGVDA010000153.1 GCA_020058975.1 Thermosynechococcus sp. WC_1
GGGAGGGACATGACCTGGGCTTTCTCAGAAAAGCCTCTGGGCAGCGGGTAATGGTGCGAAAAAGCAGAAGGCGGATAGAGCGGAATTAAGCGATCTTGGGTACGGTAAAACTGCTGCCCCTGAATGGTTTGAATGTCTTTATCCTCTGCTGCCACAATTGCCAATAGGGTATCGACGGGGATTGCCATACAGTAGGTATCGACGCTAAACACCAGCAGTTTTGCAATGGTGAGGGTGAGCGGTAGGCTGATGGTAAAGGTGGTGCCCTGACTAGGCTCGGAGGCGATCGCAATGCTTCCCTTCAGGGTTTGTACTTGGTTAAGCACCGCAGACATGCCCATTCCCCGCCCCGATAGATCGCTGACTTGGGCAGCGGTCGAAAAGCTGGGTTCAAAAAGGCATTGGTAAAGCCGCTCTTTAGAAGTTGTGGCGGCTTCCTCTGGGGTAAGCAAATTTTGGGCAATCGCAGCCGCCCGAATTTTCTCAGGGTCAATACCCTGCCCGTCATCGCGCACTTCAATAAAGGTTTGGTTGCCTCGGTGATAGGCGCGAATTTCAATGGTGGCTGTTGCCGCTTTACCTTGGGCAATGCGTTCTGCCGCAGACTCAGCACCGTGGTCGAAGGCATTGCGAATCAGGTGAACGAGGGGGTCGTACAGACGCTCGAGGATAATTTTATCGACCAGGGTTGTTGCGCCGGACTGCTTAAAGTTGACCTCTTTTTTGTGCTTGATAGCCAAATCGCGCACCATACGCGGGAAGCGGTTCAGAATATCCCCAATGGGAATCATTCTGGCCCAGAGGAGGTCATTTCTAACCTGCTTGAGGGTTTGCTGCTTTTTACGCTGAATTTGTTGGGCATTTTGGGTGATGAGGGTCATGTCCCCAATGCTTTCACCCATTTGGGCAATTTCTTCGAGGGCTTCTTGAAGCAGGGTATACAGACCGCTATAGGAATCCATCTGAAGCGGGTCAAAGTCTGCCACAGAAGCAAGGTCTGGGTTTTGCGTGCCTTGAGAAGGACGATACAGCTCTGGTCTTTGGGTTTTAACCTCAGACTGCAAACTCTGATCCATCCAGGTTTGCAGGTTTTTACTCACGCCTTCAAAGTGAAAGAATCGCTGCTGTAGCCGCTTGAGTTTTTCTTGGAGCTGCTGACTTTGCAGTAAGGCTCCGTTTTCTTGGGTGACGAGTTCGCCTACTAGGTTGTTGAGCCGCTCTAGGCGCAGGAAATCGACCCGAATAGAGTCTGTCATATAGCCAGCGGCAGGTGTGGCGGCCTTTTTGGCTGCTTTGGGTGCAAGAACTGCTTCGACAACCGGAAGGGTTGGGTCTGGTGCAGCAACGGCATCTGTTATGAGCGACGGCTCTACCTCCAGGGCTGGCTGTGCCTCGGGGGAGAAAACTTGGCCTTCGAGCGGATCGGCTTGTGCATGATCAACTTCGGTAGGAATTGAGAAGAGATCGATAGTCTCAGTGGTTTGCCCAAAGATATCTTCTAAAGCGCTGCTGTCTGACAGATCCCAGTTTTGGGTGGGAGGTACGTCTGGGGCAAAACTGGTTTCCCCAAAGATGTCTTCTAGGGAGTTTTGATTTAATAGCGCTTCTAAGGGAGCGCTTTGATAAATTGATTCTTCTGTAGAATTGATGCTTTTTACATCAAAACGACTCAGATCCTGTGCTTGTGTTTCAGTCTGAAACTCCAGAGCAGCAGGATCAGTAAACACTGCGGAGAGTTTTTCTAGTTCGGTAGCCCCAAAGCCGCCAAAGGCGTTGTCTGGCTGATCTAAGATATCGGTAGATTCTGCCTCTGGCGCAACAAATGCGCGTTCGAGATCGACTAAGGATGGAGATTCGGCAAGGGCTAGGAGTGCTGGGCTGGGGCGACCCCCTTGGGTGCGATCGCCCCCCATCACCACAACTTGAGCCGCCTGAAGTGACTCAACCGCCAGTTGCCCGATGGTGAGTACCTGATCAGGGTGGCTGTCTAAAGCCTGAATGATGGCCTGGGCGATCGCACTAAAGCCTGCTAAGCTCAACAGGTCGCCAATGCCGACAAACACCTCTGCGGTGGCTCGAATCTCTCCTTCAATGTTGCCAATCTCAGGCTGCGTTAATACCTGCGACAGCGTCTCAATGCCCCGTTGGACATCGCCGGAAAAGACTTCATAAACGATGTCTACGCCCAGCTCTGCCGCAGTGGGCAGCTCACAGTCTCCCCCTGCATCAATTTGAAAGACGGCCTCAAGGAGGGTAAAAATGGGTTCAGCATTTTCCCAGGCTGTTGCCGCATCATATTGACCCGTTTGGAGCTGCTCTAAGAGGGGCAGTCGCAGACAGTCGTAAGCCTGTAGCAAAACTTCTTCTTGATCTGCATCGGGTGGCTCGGTGCGGCGATACAGGGCGCGGAACACGTCTTCTAGGCGATGGGCAATCTTTTCGATGCCAGGAAGGCCGACGCTGCTGGCACCGCCCTTAATCGAATGGGCGGCACGCATTAATTCATGGATATGGGGAATGTCATACTGCGATCGCAGGTTGAGTAGCCCCTCCTCTAAACTCTGCAATAGGTCTAGCGCCTCCTGCTGGAAGAACTGGTAAGCCTGATCGCGAATGGAAAGGTCAGTCATCGTCATAGAAAAAACCTCATCCGGAGTTAGCTAACCTTAAATTGCGCCACACTGACCTGTAGACCTTGCGCCACTTCTACCAGACGGCTGAAAGAACCCGCCATATCTTCTGACTGCTTGGAGGTATCGGCTGCAATTACAGCC
>JAGVDA010000158.1 GCA_020058975.1 Thermosynechococcus sp. WC_1
ATGCACCAAATACTCATTACAGCCCTCATACTCTGGCCCTCCAAAGTCTTCCGCCGTCAGGTTCTGTGACTGAATATTGGTTCCCATCGCCCCATCAAACACAATGACAGGACGCTCAGGACTGTGGAGACGCTCAAGGAAAGGACTTTTCATGTTTGCTTACGCGAGAGTGCAGCAGGATGGAAGATGGGTCAGTATTTATAACTGTATTGCCAATATATCGCGCAATTTTTTGAGGCGCGACTTATTCTAGATTGATCAAAGCTTAAACTCCACTTTAAATGGCTCTATGGCAACCACGGGAACTGCCGGAAATCAGGATCGCGTTTTTCTAGAAACGCATTTTTGCCCTCAGCACTTTCTTGCACCATGTAATAAAGCATCGTGGCATTCCCCGCCAGCTCCTGAATACCCGCCTGTCCGTCACAGTCTGCATTAAACGCAGCCTTGAGACAGCGAATCGCCAGCGGACTCTTCTGCAAAATCTCCTGCGCCCACTGAATGCCTTCCGCCTCTAGTTGCGCTACGGGCACAACCGTATTAACTAGACCCATCTCCAGCGCTTCTTGCGCCGAATATTGCCGACACAAAAACCAGATTTCCCGCGCCTTCTTTTGCCCAACCACTCTCGCTAAGTAGCCTGCCCCAAACCCTGCATCAAAACTCCCTACCTTGGGGCCAGTCTGTCCAAATATTGCGTTGTCTGCCGCAATAGAAAGATCGCAGATCAGGTGCAAAACGTGTCCACCGCCGATCGCATAGCCCGCCACCAGCGCAATCACCACCTTGGGGATGCTGCGAATCAGGCGCTGAAGATCTAGCACATTGAGGCGCGGCACCCCATCTTCGCCCACATAACCTGCCTCACCGCGAATACTTTGGTCGCCGCCGGAGCAAAAAGCATACTTGCCATCGGTATGAGGACCTGCCCCCATCAGCAGAATTACCCCAATAGAGGGGTCTTCTCGGGCATCAATAAACGCTTCGTATAGCTCAAATACCGTTTTAGGCCGAAATGCATTGCGCTTCTCGGGTCGATTGATGACAATTTTGGCAATGCCATCGGCTTTGTAATACAGAATATCGTCGTAGACTTTAACAGACTGCCAGGTTAAAGACATCGCGCATCTCAGGCAAAGGTTCGGGCTGTATTATACCTGCCAGTGCCCTGCCTCTCTCTAATTCGATACTTCTGACATTTCAATGACCAGCCCTTCATAGGTCTTGACCAAAAAGTTCAGGGGGTCTTCGCGCCGGATTTTGAACTTAACGTAGCGGCTTTGTACCCGCAGCAAAATCTGCTCTAAACACGCATGGTCAAAGCAAACGTGACGCTGCTGATTTTTCTCGCCCAGGCTGGCTCCCCCAATGACGTGGAGCTGCACATTTTTTTTGAGCTGATACCATAGCCCATCCGCCGCTCCAGCGCCGCCCATCTGAGTTGCAGCGCTCGAAAGATTGGTGGGCATATAGATAGGGTCTACGGTCGAAAGCCCAAGGGTCTGCTCGTAGTTGTAGTAGTAGTGCAAGGGCACTTCTGCTGCCAAAAGCTGAAGGTCACCTTCATAAAACTGTCGCGCAATCTCTAGATCTGACACCATCAGGGTGTGAACCTTAGGTGCGCTCGACAAAAACATCCACATTGCCCCTGCGTAGGCGACCAATAGCATCACCATTACGCCTTGGGTAGACATGAGGCTATCTAAGGGCAGCATAGGCCAAAAAGCGGCGGGAGAAGCCCAGAAGTGGAAGGCCATAAAAAGTTCAGCAGCAGGAAGCATGGGCGCAATGTCCGTTAGACGCTAGAGACGTAAAGAAAATATCGCACGAAACTACAAAAAAGAAATCTGTAGGGTCAGCCTTACCCTATCTTAGTGATATTACCTCTGTGGTTCAAATCCAGCGTCACAATACGAGGCTGAGAGGCTTTTGAAGATCTGTCAGATTAAGAGACTTTCAGGGAAATCTAATCTATATACAGACAAAACATGGGTCTATCGAAGCCTTGAGTCAAACCTTAAAGAATTGAGCGCAAAACCTTCGGGATGCTGAGCATAAGGCACTTTGAAGTGATTTAAGCCTATTGACAGAAGCCTGATACATAGGTATAAGGGAACTCATGCTTTTTATTATCATTTCCTCTGGATCTGTCCAGGGTAATGAATCGCCAAGCGACAATTCCAGGTGCTAGGGAGTTTTTACGATGAAGCGAAACCGTTGGGTCTCTTTACTAGGACTAAGCGTATTGGCGTTAAGCCTTTTACCCCAAACAACTAAGGCCTTTGAAGACAGTACCCCCCCGCAGCAAGGGACAGAGATTTGGCGGAGCGGCTCTTTCGTCGTTGAAAACTTTCAAGGCTATACGTCTCCCTTCGGCTATCGAACTTCGCCAACGGGCGGTTATAGCCGAGAGTTTCATAGTGGGCTGGACTTTGCGGCTCCGGTAGGCAGCTACATTCGCGGCTGGTGGAGTGGTCGCGTGCTTGAAGTTTCTGACAATACGGCCTGCGGCACTTCCATCAGAATTCAGTCTGGCTCTTGGGTTCATGTTTACTGTCACATGATGGGTTCTGTGGGGCGCGATGGTCAGGGTCGCTTTATGACCGACAGCGAGAGTGGGCTAAAAATTTATGAAGGGCAGTCAATTCAATCTGGTCAGCGAATTGGTCGGGTAGGAATGACGGGCAGAACCACGGGGCCTCACCTCCACTGGACGTTAAAGTATCAGGGTAGATTAGTTGACCCAGCCCTGGTATTACAGGCGATGTTTACGGCTCAGCGGCAGCCAGGATACGTTTCTAGTCAACCTCAGTAGTTTTTATTGCGTAGGGCTTCTCATCTTCTAGAACCTTTTTTACCAGTGCGGCTAAACGTTGCGCTGCGCCAGGTTGCCCCCGCACTTTTGTAAGGTCAATCTGCATTTGCTTGAGCTGTGCAGGCTGATCTAAAAGGGATTCTATGCGATCGCCAACAGGCTCTGGCGATAGATGCCCAATCCATTCCGGCACAATTTCTTTGCCTGCCCAAATATTAGGCCAGGCTCTCAACCCTAAACCTTGCCTCAGCGCCCAGGCATTGATGAGCTTGGCAAAGACCGTCCCCAGCAGCGGTAAGTTTGCTAACAGCCCTGGTATGCCATCCCATGCGCGCATAATGTCTAACTGCTGAGTGGGCAGAATAACCAGCATCGGAACCGCGAGAGACGCAAGTTCGGCGGTATTGGCTCCGACGGTCGTCACGCAGAGCTGGCAGTGCGTCAGTAGGTCATAGGCGGGGACGCGACTCCAGAGCAGCACCCGTGCGCCATTTGGCGTGAGGAGGTAGGGTAGTAGTCCCTCAGCTGGCTCTACCAACGTGGCCTTGCATCCATGCATTATTTCAAAGTAAGGATTTAAGCCTGGATCGGCGTAACGGCTGAGTTCGTTTAGGGTAAGGGTTGGCGCAACAGGAATAATAAACTGCGTTTGGGGACGGCTTTTGTGAAGGTGATTGGCGATCGCCATACCCAACGGCAGCAGCACCGACAGCTTCATTGATTTTGACCCTGGCAAAAAACCTACCAGTTCTGTGCCCGATGGCAGTTTGAGCACTTGTTCAATGGGTTGAGCGAGGGGTTCAAGCACCTGCGCCTCGGAAATGAGGTCGCCGACAACGTGAACCTTGGGGCGAAACTGTGCTGGCACCTTGCCAACAGCTTCGGCTTGGGTTACACCGCAGCCATCAATCCACCGGAGCCAGCGAGCCGTCCATTCGGCATAGGTCACAATTTTGTAGCCCAGTCGTTTGCCAACCGCCACCGCAAAAAACTGATCGCCCCCTAAAAACAGCACCACGCCCTTTGTTCGCCAGTCCCAGTTCTCGGCGGTTTTACCCCACAGTAAAAATGACCAAAAATGTTCTGGATCCTGCACGCGATCAACTTCAGAGAACCCTCTCACCACCTCGGCTTCTTGACCACTGGCGTGGGGGCAGGGAGACAGAATAACCGAAATTCTGGCTTCAGCAGGGTTGGTGAAATAATGCGATCGCAGTGCCTGAACCACCGGACGCACCCAGGTCATCACTTCTCCTGGTCCATTAGAGAGAATCAAAATGTCGAGGGGAGCGTAATCTTGAACCGAATCCATGACAGATTTTTAAGAAAGATGGATCAAAATGTAACAATAGAAAAAGTCTGCTGTACTTCCCTTGACCTGTTTTATGGCAGCTCCCTCAGATGTAACGCTTCTCGTCGATGGCTACAACGTGATTGGAGCCTGGATGCCCCTCGCGTTTTGTGGCGATCGCGCGACCTTAGACGCTGCGCGAGAACAGCTCATTGAAGAATTAGCCAACTATAGTGCGTTTCAAGGCTACCAGACTCGCATTATATTTGATGCCCATCAGCGCCACGGATCCTACGGTAATTCTGAACTCATTACCAACGCCTTAGAAATTTTTTACACCGAGTATGGTGAAACTGCCGATACACACATTGAACTCTTTTGTTCTCAGGCGCGGTTCCAAGCGCGTAAGTCTCACCATCGTCTCATTGTCGCCACCAATGACCGCGCCCAGCAACTCACCGTCATGGGCTACGGCGCAGAATGGATTTCTGCCCAGCAGCTTCTGGGGGATGTAGAGGCGATCGCCTTAAGTATTCAACGCAAGCAAAAGTCTAATAAAAAAACGTCCACGCGATTGCTTTCGCACTCTTTAGATCCAGACGCCAAGAAAAAATTAGAAAAATGGCGACATGGCCTGAACTGAAGATTGGATGGATGCGATAGCGTCGTAGGGGCGCAAGGCATTGCGCCCCTACGAAATGCTTGCTTCTACCAGACCCAAAACGGGAGATTACGCACCCACTGCTTCTTTCGCGGCATAGAGAACTTCGGCATTGATTTCGGCAAAACCGCGATCGCGGGCAAACTTCTCGGTATTGCGCTTGACCTTGCCCCGCACAAATCCAGGAATTTTGTTTAGCTCCGCCTGTCCATCCGGTGTCCAACCAAGATCAGAAGCAGCAGACATGGTTTTGGTAATCACTTCTTTGGTATCGTGACCACCAAAGATTTCGAGCAGATGATCTTCCATGCCTAGGGTGAAGGAGTTATAGACCAAATCCACAACCTGATTCGCGCCCTCATAGCCTAAATAGGGGGTATAACCCACCGGAAAGTTTTGGATATGGATGGGAGCGGCAATCACACCACAGGGGATATCCAGCCGTTTGCCAACATGCCGCTCCATTTGAGTGCCAAAGATTGCGGCAGGCTCATGCTTTGCAATTTTGTCACCAATTTCACCGTGGTCATCGGTAATTAACACTTCATCGCAGTATTCGCTGACCTGATCTCTAAACCAGTCCGCGTCATATTTACAGTAGGTGCCTGCCATCACCACATGAATCCCCATTTCCCGCGCCAAAATTTTGGTCATGGCGGCAGCGTGGGTATTATCGCCAAACACAACGGCCTTTTTGCCCGTCAGATTTTGGCAGTCAATGGAGCGAGAAAACCAGGCAGCCTGAGACACAAAGCGGGTTTGCTCATCAATGTAGGGTTCGTAATCGACCTCCGCACCCTGGGCATTCAGCACCTTTTGAATGGCGCGGATACAGCGGGCTGTCTCTACAATGCCCATCGGGGTAATGTCTACGCAGGGCATCCCAAATTCTTTTTCTAAATACTGGGCGGTTGTTACCCCAATTTCTCGGTAGGGGACGAGGTTAAACCAAGCCTGGGGCAAACGCTTGAGGTTATTGACGAAGGCACCTTCTGGAATAATCTCATTAACTTCAATGCCCAGATCCGCCATCAAACGCTTCAGTTCGGTCGCATCATGGTTATTGTGGAACCCTAGGGTGGTCATGCCAATAATATTGACCGAGGGCTTTGCAGTTTTACCTTGGGGCAGCGACCCATCTTTACGCGCTTTGTCGATGTAGAACTGCACAATCTGGTC
>JAGVDA010000223.1 GCA_020058975.1 Thermosynechococcus sp. WC_1
AGCTCGAATCAAGCGATCATTGTTCAAAGCTCGAGTGATGTTGAGCATGGACTGATGAATTTAGATGGGCTTTAGAGATATTATCTCTTATAAAGCAACGTGTCTATTATCATGCTCTTACGCAGTATGAGGCACCAACTTTTTAGAGAACAGCGTTTCTCGCTTCAGAGAGGGCTGAATAGGCGTAATCGCTTCTAACAGCGGCCTAACGCGCTCTGCTCCGTTAAAAACATTCACTTGATAGACCTTTTGGCGTGTCAAATCTAACGCCGTCATCCAACCGCTTTTGGGATGATATGCACCCGTATCAATATCTAACCAGCCAATCCCTTGGGCAATTTGACCTGGCTCTACGCCTTGAAACGTGAAGGTAATGGTATGACCCGTCACTATCGTCTTATCGTCAAAAAACGGCGACTGCATTTGATGAAATTCTTGACGAATCCAGCAAAATTCTTGAGAAGACTGCTGCTCTAACGGAATGCGAGGATGCACCCCTGCATGGACAAGCCAAAAATCACCTAAGTCAAAGTAGCTCGGTAGGCTTGCAAACCATTTAAGGTCTGCTTCTAGCTGTGCCTCTAGCCCTAGATAGCTTTCTATTGTGCTGCGACCACCCGCACTTAGCCAAGCATCCATCGCAAAGCTTTCGGGGTTAGCTGAAGCAAAGGCAAAAGATGCCATTTGCTCATGGTTGCCCAGTAAACAAGGATACTGATGAGTTTTTACGAAATTAACGACCTGAGCGCTTTCTGGCCCTCGGTCAATTAAATCTCCGAGAAAATACACGGCATCCTCATCGGCTAAATTTAATAGCGCAATCAAGTGCTGTAGCCCTTTATAGTGACCATGCACGTCTCCAATTACGATGCGCCGAGCAGAATCATCTAACATGCAGGTGGGTCAAGTGCATTCCCGGATGGTAAAAGTCCATACAGCTATCCTTTCAGCACTTGAGTTGAAAGAGTGTTGATGCTCTATAGTATGCCCCATTTTTTTCAGTGGGCGTCTAGATTTCTAAATTTTGATCGAAATGCTGGAATGTCTTGCGGGGAGGGCATTGCACAATTGTCACAACTACATTTACGGAAACAACGATATGACTGACTGCCTTCATATCAGGGGCATTCGGGGCTATGGCTATACGGGCGCACTCCCAGAAGAGCAAATCTTAGGCCAGTGGTTTGAAGTCGATCTTCAGATTTATTTAGACCTAAGTGTGGCGGGTCAAACCGATGTGCTGACAGATACCCTCCACTATGGGCCGTTGATTGCCCAGATTCAGGAGATTATTCGGCGATCGCACTATGCCCTGGTCGAACGTCTCGCCACTGTCATCGCAGATGCGGTACTGGCATACCCAAGAGTCGAGCAGGTGAAAGTTTGTCTGATCAAAAAGCCCCCCATCCCTGACTTTTCGGGGCAAATTCAGGTTGAGATCCTGCGATCTAAAGGTGACTGTTAGAATGCAGAGTGCCCTTCTGGTCAAGATATGGAGCCTGAGATTGCGTTAACGCTGCCCTATGTCGAGGTGCTGGTAGACTGCCCTGGTCACATCGGGCTATTGACCTATCGAGTGCCCAGAGACATTACCATTGCGCCAGGAGATATCTTGAGCGTAGATTTTGGGGCGCGACAAGTGGGGGCGATCGCCATTCGTCTCACTGCGACCCTACCCCCAGACTTAGCCCCAACACAGATCCGTGAAGTCGCTGAAGTGGTCAGCGATAGCCTGTTTCCCCCAGGTTACTGGGCATTGCTAGAGCGGGTGGCGGACTATTACTACACGCCGTTGATGACCGCCATTCGGGTGGCGCTACCGCCAGGATTATTGCAGCGATCGCAGCGACGGGTGCGCCTACTCATTTCAAAAATTCCAGAGTCCAAATCTATTAGCACTACGGCACAGCGCATTGTGGCGCTACTCCAAAATTCTGCAAGCCAAGGCGGCTATGCCTGGAGCTATATTCAGCAGAAGGTACGAGGTGCAGAGAAAGGGCTACGGGAGCTGAAGCAGTTGGGTTGGGTAGAGGTTACGCTTGCGCCCCCCGCAAATTCTACCCAGCCTAAGCGCCAGCAAAAGGTCACGCTTTTAAGTCAAGACGCAGAAGACTTAACCCCACGCCAGCGAGAAATTTTAGCCACCTTAGCCCACCACGGGGGCGAACTGTGGCTTCAAGATTTACTCAAGCACAGCAAAACCACCGCGCTTACCCTCCAAAAAATCGCCCAAGCCGGATGCATCGCCATCACAACAGAAGAGCGCCTTCGCCTTGAAGATTATGCGGTATCTAGAGATCAGCCCCTGGTGCTGACTGAAGATCAGCAAACGGCCTTAACTGCCATCCACGCGCTATCGGGCTGTGCCACAGTGTTACTTCATGGCGTGACCGGGTCGGGGAAGACTGAGGTTTACTTACAGGCGATCGCCCCCATTCTCAAGCAAGGCAAGTCGGCACTGGTGTTGGTGCCAGAAATTGGCCTCACGCCGCAGCTCACAGATCGGTTCCGAGCTAGGTTTGGTGGACGGGTGCGGGTATACCACAGCGCCCTCTCCGATGGTGAACGCTACGACACCTGGCGATATTTGCTCAACAAAAAACCTCAGGTGGTGATTGGTACGCGCTCTGCCGTCTTTGCACCATTGCCCAATTTAGGAGTCATTATCTTAGATGAGGAGCATGATTCTGGCTATAAGCAAGAGCAGCCCGCGCCTTGTTACCATGCGCGGATGGTGGCAGGATGGCGATCTCAGCTCTCAAACTGTCCGCTGATCTTAGGATCTGCCACGCCGTCTTTAGAAACTTGGGTCAGCGTCCAAAACCAAGACGAGACATCTCAAACACTTTACTTAGCTCTCCCTCAACGGGTGCAGTCCCGCCCTCTGCCACCCATTACCGTGGTAGACATGCGTCAAGAGCTGCAAAACGGCAACCGCTCCATGTTTAGCCAAACTCTTCAGGACGCGCTCCACGCCCTAAAAGAGAAAAAGCAGCAGGGTATTTTATTTGTGCAGCGGCGAGGCCACAGCACCTTTGTCTCTTGCCGAAGCTGCGGCTACGTCATGGACTGCCCCAATTGCAGCGTTTCCCTGACCTATCACCACGAATCGCCTCAGCGCAACCCTTTACTGCGCTGTCACTACTGCAACTTTATTCAGCAGCAGCCCAAAGACTGCCCTGCCTGCACCTCGCCCTACTTCAAGTTTTTTGGCACGGGCACCCAGCGCGTCATCGAAACCCTCAACCAAGACTTTCCAGAATTGCGCCTGCTGCGGTTCGACAGCGATACAACCCGTCGCAAAGGTGCCCACCGAGACTTGCTGGGGCAGTTTGCAGATGGGGAAGCCGATTTACTGGTGGGCACCCAAATGTTGACCAAAGGCATTGATTTGCCTCAGGTACAGCTTGTGGGTGTACTCGCTGCCGATGGGCTATTAAACCTCCCTGACTTCCGCGCTAGTGAACGCGCCGTGCAGACTTTACTTCAGGTGGCAGGTCGTGCCGGACGCGGAGAAACGCCAGGGCAGGTCATTATGCAAACCTATTGCCCCGAAACGCCCGAAATTGGAGCGGTGCAGCGCTATGAGTTTAAAGCCTGTATCGATGCTGAACTTAAAAAACGGGGTGAGTTGAACTATCCGCCCTACGGACAGCTTATTTTGCTGCGATTGAGCAGCCCTGAAGCCGAAAATGTTGAGAAAGCCGCCGATCAAGTTGCAGAAGTGTTGCAAACTGCAATTGAACGAGATCAGGTAGCGGTAGAAGTATTGGGGCCAGCTCCCGCCAATATCTTACGGGTTGCGGGTCGGTTCCGCTGGCAGTTGATGTTAAAGATGCCACCTAATCTTGGCGGAAATCCTCATGACTGGACGCTACCTGTTCAGGAGATGCAGAACTGCTGCGACAAGAATGTGAGGCTCACGATTGATGTAGATCCCTTAAGCTTGCTCTAGGAGAGAGGGATCTGCAAAATAAAATTGAATTTTCAATTTTTCTGAAGTATGCTGATTTGCCTAATCGGTAATTGCTTGAATACTGAGATCGCTTTTCTGAGGTTGAGTTCAAAGGACTTTATTCGCAATAGAGATCGCTGACTCAGAAGTTTGGAATAGAGGCTTGTATTGTCAGAGATAATTCAGCAGTAGGTTTTTAAATGGGTTCTTATTTCGCCAGCGATAAACATTAAAATCGCGGCGATCGCTACTTAGGATCCTGCCATGACCTAAATGCTCTGCCAGAACAACCAGCGAAGCATCTGCCATGTCCATTGGCAAATCTGCATAATTTTCTAGCAGCTCAATCATCCGAACGAGATGATTTTCTCGTAGTTCAAATACTTCAGAGGCACCCGCAGCTAAATTTTTTAGAAAATTGCACTGTGCGAAATTTCCGCCTGTAGACAGTAATAGATAACAGGTTTCTGTAATAACTGGATAGGTTGTGATTAAAGGCTCGTCGATTGCTTCAAGTGCCAGTAATGCTGCTTGATGGTAGCGATCGCGCTGGCTGGCAAGTGCAAAGAAAAAACCAGTGTCGGCAATGATCATGGTTCTTGTGAGCGATTGAATCTTTCCTGAATGGCTGAGCTAACAATAGGTTTATAGTTGGTCGATAGGTTTGGAGCTGCCTGAATGCAGCCAATAAAGCCAGATTCTGTGAAAATTTCTAGCGCTGTTTTTGGTGGTGGTTCTAACTGATTGTAGTAAGTATCGATCGCTGCTTCAAGTAAAGCTTTTAAGTCTTTTTGATCTGTTTTTTGTTGAACATAAAATAGCTTAGATTCATATTCTTCATTCAATTCAATGTTGATCTGCATACGTTCCTCCATGATTAATTACTGTTGGGTTGGCCAAGGATAGGTTGCCTGTTTCACTGTTTCATAATTTGCATCTAATGCTGGTTCTAGCAACAAAATGGCTGCAATACGTCGTGCCATTTGGGTGACTTCTATGACTTCTTCTTGTTTGAGCGATCGCCCCAGCAATTCCAGCTCTCGATAGCTCAACCATTTTTTAATTACCTGATACCCGCCGATGGTATAGCTCCAAACGCGATCAGGGATATTTTTCCAGTAGGCGATGTCGTTGAGGTAAATATCGTGGGTGGCTGCGCCTAAAAGCTCCTCACCCCTTGTGGGAGAGGGGTGAGGGGAGAGGGGATTCTTCTGGCAAATACTCCCGATCTATAACTTTGCCTCTTCCAGGCATGGTTACACCATTTTGGCCTGCATGCCCCCAGCCTGCGGTTAATGCAAAATCAGTGTTGGGATTAAGGTTGCCTGTGCCGATGCGAGAAACGACGGCGATCGTTTTTAGTTCAGGGCGAATTTTGCCGGAGGTGATGCTGGAGACAGGGGTTTCTGGATCGAGGAGTGCGGCGATTTGACGACCGAGGTTTGCTGAGGCGATGAGGGTTTCACGGCGATCGGGTAGGGGAATTCGGGGGAAACCTTGGCGTAAGGCTCCTGCATTTTCTTGTCGATACTTTAGAGAAGATAAAATACAAAAGCCATGAAAAAATAAGTCTTCTAGATTTGCAGATATGGATTCTATATATTCAAGCGCAGTCTGACTTAAATTAGGAATTTTGACATCAGGTGATAATTCCTGATTAAAAAGGTTATTCTCATGGGCTATATATATGGGAAATCCTCTGGAGCCACTGTCCATAGAGTTTAAGTCATTTAAGAGCTTTGTCAGCATTGGAGGCTCTATTGTGTTTCTACGAACCTTTTCAGTTGTAAACAGAAAAAAGTTCCTCTCAATCTGAGCATGTGCAAAATATTCAGATCGCTTCTCATCTAAAAGCTTAGTTTCTGGTTCCCAGTAAAGCCAGCGAAGATCTAATGGACGGTAGTTATACTTAACAATATTCTCCCTTAGGAAACCTCGTCTACATAAATATTCTCGGACTTGATTAGCTTTGAATCTCGCTGTACTCGTCATAACTGTAGGGAAGATTTTATAAATATCTTCATCACTTATTTCAGGGTTGAAATATTGACACATTCTTGTTAGAAGAGAATTTTTATCGATATCAATGACTATGTTGTCCCTGCTAGTTTTCACGCCCGGAAAAGAAACCGGAAATAAATCTGTCAGTTTTGGATATTGAGTGTACGCAGCTTCAAAACTTCTTGGCTTAAAAGGCAAACCCAAGTCAAGCGCTGGTGTCACAAACTGATATAAATTTTTCTCACCTTTTTCTTGATTTTGTAAAAGCTGTTGATGCTTATCAATACCCCAAAAATCTCGAAAACTTACAGTTTCAATCGATTGATGTTCTTTTCTACGAAGAAGTAGAGTAATTGCTGTTCCAACTTGGATCCCCTCTTTGTTCCATTCTGTCGAGAAAATACTAGGGTCTGGTTTGCCATTTGGTGTCATTTTGCCAGTAGCAAACTTATCACCGTTAAGACAATCGATCCAAATTTGATCAAATACATCCAGATACCGTTCCCTCATACCAGGATGGGAGGAACCATATAACCAAGAATAGTTAGAAATGTAGCAGATCACCCCTTGACCTGTATGCTCTACAATCCGTCGTTCTGCCATGCGGAAGAAGCGGACGTATAGTTCATTCAATCCCTGACCTTGAGGTTTCGGAGCTTTTTTAGTAGTGCGATAAGCATTTGATAAATCTCGTTCTTCACCGATTGCCATCCCAGCAAAACCGTCATAGGGCGGGTTTCCTAAAACCACTAAAATCGGTTTTGCCTGTTTTATCTTTTCCGATGCATCTCGCTCTTCTTCTAATTCAGGGAACAGCAAAGCCTGCTTGGGTTCTTTCGGGGGTTCCCAGCCTGTAAGTGCGTTCGTCAAATACACCCCTACTCGTTCCTGTTCATCATTCAATGGCACACCCAAATTTTGCAGCATCAACCCTAACTGCAAGTGCGCCACCACAAACGGAGCCGTCAATATCTCAAACCCAAACACCCGCTTCATCGCCGCTTCTTTGAGTTGCGACCCAACAAGTGCCCCCATGCCTTTATCTTGCAAATTTGCTTCAATTCGCCGCAGAACCTCTACTAAAAAAGCACCCGTTCCACAACAGGGGTCAAGGATATAAACATTTGGGTCAGCTAAACCATCTTCTATCTGTAACTCCTCGCGCAAAACTGTATCTACTCGTGCCACCATGTACTGCACAATCTCCGGTGGCGTATACCAAACCCCAAATTCTTTCCGTAAAGCCGGATCAAACGCCTCCAAAAATGGCTCATAGAAATACTGCACCGCCTGTCCTTCTTCAAACTTAGAAAAGAACGCTTCTCGGTCTACCCGATTCAAAGCCTCCCCAGCCCAGTTCAACACCTCTTCTAAATCCAACTTACGCACATGCGTCGGCGTAGCCACCTTCTCAAACAGCGCCTTAATCATCGGGACGTGCAGATAGTAACCCGCCACCCGCCAGTCAAATCTTCCCTTTTCCTGCTGCTTGTGCCACAATACCCACGCCGAAAAAATGCCGTAAAACAGCGTTTGCACCAGCGTAGACTTAAAAAACCGCTCTCCCTTCTTTGGGTCTTTCTTATCACCCGTAAACTTAATTCCTAACGCCTCTTCTAATGACTTTCGTAGCGTTTCTAAAGCGGGTAAATCAGTCTTCTCAATTCGTGCCTTTGCATCTTTCGCATAAGAAGCCAGAAACCAAGCAAGATCTTTCGGTGTCGCAATACTGGCAGCCTGAAGCATCACCCGCTTCAGATACTCAGTGACTTGTTCCTCTTGCTCCTCAGCAAACTTTTTAGGATCTTTCGCCTTCAGCCAAAATTCCGCTTCATCTTTGGCTAACCGATAGGTTTCCAGCGTTATAGGCTGTCCATTGCTATCTTGCCCAATTAGCAAAAAATCTCGATAATTCGTCACCAGCACCTGACGATATTGTTTCCAATACTTAGAAACCTGCTGAGTTTGAGCTGTTACCCAAGCATCATCCCCCGTCCCCTTAATCTCAATCACGCCCCGCTCTGGATTAGTGGGTTGAGTTGGCGTATCCCCTATTTTTTTCTGAAACTGACTGGCGGTAAATATACCCCCATCAGGCATTCCTGCCCCGTCGGTATTCTTCAACTGCATCACACAGCGAACCTTTGGTTTCAGCGTTTTGCCCAACTCATTTAGCAGCTTCTCTAACGCTCCATAATAAGAAGTCTCTTTCACCGCTGCCCCCGTTGCCCGAATTTCTTGCAAATCTCGAATGTAAGTTTCAAAAGCACTCATAGAAAATTTCTCGCAGACAAGCGTTAGAGTAAGGCAAACGTTCTTATCCCTTGCAGCCTAAGGCAATCGCTTTGTTGACGTCAAATCAGGCTGAGGTTTTATTGTGCGGCCTCTTGGTGCAAAGCGATCGCCCTTCTGGGGTTGAAGCTGGGGGAATGCGATCGCTCACCCCTCCTGCGTCCAATCCTCTAACACTAGCCCTGGAACCTGAGAAAAATCTTGGTAATTGCGCGTGACGACAGTTGCTCCAAGCGAGAGGGCGATCGCTCCTTCAAAAGCTCAGGTGTTCAAGCTTTACGCCACTGATTTGCCATCTCCGCAAACTCAGCATCCCCTCCAAACATTCCAATAAACTCAGTCCAAGGATTTTCTTCAACAGTCTGTGTTGGAGAGATTTCCAGGGGCAAAACCTCAACATTACTAAGGCGATCGCTCACCAGTTCCTGAATTGCCACCAACGCCTCTTTGCGGCTGCCTGCTTCTACTCTACAGTTTGCTAGCTCTGCGATTGACGCAATCGTTCGCCCTGCCTCACTTTTTTCTAATAAAACATGAAAACTTAGCGCTGGCCTGGAAGAACTTAGAATGCTCATAGACACTACAGCGTGTAAAGGTAGATAGACATTCTATCAAGTTCAAACTTGATCTCAATAAAGCGCCAGAGCTGTCATTCCAGGACGGGCTTTTGTGTGCGGACTCTTAGTGCAAAGCTTAGCGATCGCCCTTCTTGGACTGAGACTGAAATCAGAACATTCGATTTACGTCTGATATAGATCTCTTCAGTCTTTTTAAAATTAAGGATTAGGTTGAAAATGAGCAAATACCCTTTTTCAAAATGTGAAACATCGTTGCGATCACAACACCCGCCTCACAATAGATGTAGATCCGCTGAGTTTACTGTAATTAGGTCGCTAGATCGCATCTCTAAAGCCAGCACACCCGTGAACTATGAGTTTCTTTGATCTTCTAGCGTAAAATAACAGCCAAAGGCACAGGCCACAACCCAAAAGCTAAGGAGCTGAGTAACAACGGTTTCCCACATAGGTAGAACTGCGCTTGTAAACTTCTCTTTACATACCTTAAATCATTCTTAAGCCTTTGGCAATAGATTGAGATTTTTCCGAGTCCGGCTTAGCTACCGCCACTGCCCAAAATCAACAGGCCAATAAACGAACCGCTATTCCACAGGCTGTGCAGCAGCATCGAGGCCAGCAGATTGCGCGATCGCCAGTACACCACGCCCAGCACCATGCCCAAGAGCGACAGCGGCAGCACATCCCCGATGTTCAGGTGAGCTAAGGCAAAAATGAACCCACTGAGGGCGATCGCCTGCCAGGCGGGCATATAGCGCGCGAGTGACGTTAAGAAAAAACCACGAAATAGCGTTTCTTCAAACAGCGGGGCACACACCGCCACCAAAAACCACAGCAGCGCAATGGTGAAATTATCGTGACCCTGCAAAATAATTTCTAAAATGGGGTTGCCACCGCCCTGCTCCTTGAGCAGCTTTTGATTGAGCAACGAAATAATCAGCACGAGCGGCAGCGCTACAAAGTAGCCCCCTAGACCCCAGCCAATCCAGTTACCCTTTAGGTTCAGTCGTAGCCACCGCAGCACATTGGGGATGTAAGGCTGAAGCGAGATCTGCAAGATTCCTAGCCCCACCACCATCAGACACCCGTAGCTAAACAGCGCAAAATACGCCTGAAGCCGACCGTCAAAAGTCGAAGGCTTAATCCCCAGCAGCGAAACGACCAAGGGCACAAAGACGTAGCTCACGCCAAAAAATGCGGTAAACCACAGCACCATGACCTGCCAAATCGTTTCTGTAGGCCAGACAACAACCCCTGGCATGATTCGTTCTGAAGCAGTGATGTCGCTGTTACCTTCAGGAGCAGACGCTTGGTATGGGGTTGCGATCGCCGCATCAGCTAACTCTTTTCCCATCAATGATGGATTTTTGCCCATCCCTCCTTGAGTCTCTAAACCTTTCCATCGCTGCTGCTTCAAAAAGGAGCGAATCCCCCACGTTAGTAGAATGGCAATCCCCACAAAACTGCCCAACACGGGCATGCCCCCCACCGCCAGCAGTCTTAAAAATGCACTTTGGGCAGTTGATTGTTGTGTTGCCACTAAAGCCAACGCGGCATCCGGTCGCTGCTGAAGGCTATACAGTTTAGAGAGTGCCTGAAACCGAAACCAGCCCTTAAGATTTTTGCTCAAAATTGCGTCAGCATCGGGCAGCAAACGCGGCGGATCGCTCCAGATCCCCTGCAAGACCTGAGCGGTAGGCACTATTTGCTGCGTGCTGACTTGTGTTTTTGGCGTATTGACCAAGTCTGTCCAGAGCTGAATCGCTTTGTCTGTCTCTCCAGATCGTGCATAAAGTACCCCCAACCGTAAATTGAGTTCGTCAATCAGACGGCCTCGGACGTTTTGGGGCGATTTTACGAGAGGGGTAGGCGCAGACTCCACGTCTAGCTTGTCTGATGGTGGCTTCTGGGCAGTGCTTGATGCATTTTGTTTTGAAGCCTTAACGCTCTGCCTTAGGCTATCTAAATCTTTCTGAGCCGAATCTCTCACCGTCTCATAGTTTTTTGCGGCATCTTTAATCGGGTTGTCGCCCAGAAAAGATTTTTGCAAAGAAGCCTCTCCCTGCGCCGATTGATTCAGTACCTCCCACTCTGAGGCATTGAGCACCAAATCAGACTGATACAGGTTGAGCTGACTTTGAACCTGTGGCTCCGTCCAACTGCTAATCAGCGCCGTACTCATCAGCACACTAACCAGGATCGTGAGCGCCACTAAAACGGGTCGATAAACTTTCATGCCCTTGAGAGATCCTTTTAGCTGAACGTGGGTTGAGCGGGTGTTTCCATCTATATCATCTCCGTGACCGCACAATTGCGGTAAAACAGGCTAGACGGGGTAGAATGCTTCTGGCTTTCGCGGAGGATAGAACCCTGGCTACTCGTGTTATCTTAGTGCGTCATGGTGAGAGCAGTTTTAATGTCGAAGGCCGAGTACAGGGGCATCTCAACGTTTCAACCTTGACGGAAAAAGGCGTTACAGACGCTCAACTTGTGGGTAAGGCACTCCAAGGCATTCATTTTGATGCGTTCTATCACAGTCCGCTGAACCGCGCTCAAGAGACGGCTCAAAATATTTTAGCGACCCTCACGCAAAGCGGTAGCCCACCCCCTGCACCCGTGGTCAATCCTCTACTGATTGAAATCAGCCTGCCGCTGTGGGAAGGGGTGTTGTTTGAAGAGATTCAGGCTAACGATCCAGTTGCCTACCAGCAGTGGCAAGTTGCACCCCATCTGCTCAAAATGGACGTGCCCACCCAAGATGGGCAAACGCAGCCGTTCTACCCAATTCCAGCGCTCTTTGAACAGGCACAACAGCTTTGGCAAGAGCTGCTGCCCAATCACGTAGACCAGACCCTTTTGTTGGTGGGTCACAGCGGCATTAATCGCACCTTAATCTGTACCGCCCTTGGCCTTCCGCCTGCTCAGTACCAGTCGATTCAGCAGGCCAACTGCAACATCAGTATCCTGAATTTTCCCGATGGAACCTTGGGCAGCGCTCAGCTTGAGTCACTGAACATTACGAGTCATTTAGGGCTACCCATCCCTAAAGTTCGCAAGCAGCAAAACGCACTGCGGCTATTGCTGGTGCGCCACGGTGAAACAAACTGGAATCGCGAAGGGCGATTTCAAGGCCAGATTGATGTACCGCTAAACGCCAATGGACATCAGCAGGCACAGCAGGCCGCTGAATTTTTGAAGTCAGAACCCATCGACTTTGCGGTGTCTAGCCCCATGCTGCGCCCCAAGGAAACCGCTGAGGCCATTTTGAATCATCATCCTCAAGTCACGATGACCTTTCAGAGCGATTTCTGTGAGATTAGCCACGGCACTTGGGAGGGCAAGCTAGAGTCTGAAATTGCCGAGGAGTACGCCCAAGAACTAGAGCAGTGGCGCACTCAGCCAGAAGTGGTGCAGATGCCAGAGGGCGAAAATTTGCAGCAGGTGTGGGATCGGGCGATCGCCGCTTGGCAAACCCTCGTCGAAGCTGCTCGTTCTAATAACCAGGGAACCACGCAAGTCGGGTTAGTCGTCGCTCATGATGCCATCAATAAGGTTATTTTGAGTCATGTGGTAGGTGCCGGAGCCGAGAAGTTCTGGTGCTTTAAACAGGGGAATGGCGCAGTTAGCGTGATTGATTACCCCGCCGAAGGCCCGCCCATTTTACAAGCGATGAATATTACCACCCATCTGGGCGGCGTACTCGATCGCACCGCAGCGGGCGCACTTTAGCCGTGAACAGAAGGCGACAGGTGGTGCCATGACTGATGAACTGTTGCAACAGGTTCGACTACTTGACCCGCTCACCCAAACGGATCGGGTGGTGGATGTGCTGATTGGGGAGGATGGGGTGATTCAGGCGATCTCTCCCCATATCCACGAATGGCCTGAGCAAACCCAAGTACGCGATTGTGCAGGACTGGTTCTTGGGCCAGGGCTAGTGGATCTCTACAGCACCGTTGGCGAACCAGGCTATGAAGCCCGTGAAACCCTTCACTCGATGGCAGAAGCTGCTGTGGCGGGTGGGTTTACGCGGGTGGCGCTACTGCCCTCTACCCATCCAGTAATTGATCGCCCAGAACAGGTGGATTGGATGCTGGCGCACTGCCCACGTCATCTGCCCGTCACGTTTCATCTATGGGGCGCACTCACTCAAAACTTAGACGGCACAAAGCTAGTAGAACTCTCGGAGCTGGCGGCGGCTGGCGTTTGTGGCTTTAGTGATGGAAAGCCTCTCAATTCTGCAATGCTGATACGGCGGGTACTAGAATACCTCCATCCGCTCCAAACGCCGATTGCATTATGGCCCTGCGATCGCAGTCTTGCCACCACAGGCGTAATTCGTGAAGGCACTCAAGCACTCCAGACTGGACTCCTTGAAAACCCTGTCATCTCAGAAACCTCAGCTCTGGCGGCACTACTCGAAATTGTAGAAACGCTGCAAACGCCCGTCCACATCATGCGCGTCTCTACCGCGCGAAGCGTTGCGCTCATTGAGGCGGCTAAAGATCGCGGTGTACCCATTACCGCCAGCATGACCTGGATGCATTTGCTGTGGGACAGCGAAGACCTGCGTTCCTATGATGTGAATTTGCGCCTCGACCCGCCCCTTGGCAACCCAGAAGATAAAGCAGCGTTGATACGTGGCGTTGAGATTGGGGTTTTGGATGCGATCGCCGTTGACCACACGCCCCATACCTATGAAGAAAAAACCGTCCCCTTTGCAGAGGCACCGCCTGGGGTGATCGGGCTAGAGTTGGTGCTGCCGTTGCTGTGGCAGACTTTTGTTGAGCCTGGGCGCTGGAGTGCTTTAGAGTTGTGGCAAAAACTTAGCACTGCACCGCTTCAGATTTTAGGGATTGCACCCAAACCTTTGACTGAAGGGCAGCAGGCAGAGCTGACGCTGTTCGATCCGCGGGTTGGTTGGTCGGCAAAGCCCAGTGTGTTGAAATCATGCTCTTTTAATACGCCCTATCAGGACGCTGCGTTAACGGGCAAAGTGATCAAAACTTGGCTCTCCCGTTAACCTAACAATGCGATGGAAATTCATAGCCTCAAAGGCTGAGTGTAGAGCTTGATCTCTTTCCTGAAGCTCAGGAAAGAGATCAAGCTC
>JAGVDA010000405.1 GCA_020058975.1 Thermosynechococcus sp. WC_1
CTACCCAAACTATCTTGGATCACTATGCAGAAGAAGCACCTGCGGCACTATTTGCCACCTACGCCGAAGAAGCCCACAATGATTACGGTGCCCACTTCCACGTCATGAAGCTCATGGGATGGCTCAAACATGCCCCTGCCTATGATTTATTAATTGAAGCCCTTCATAACAAACAGCCCCAATTTCAAAAATCGAGAGCAGCAGCGGCGATCGCCCTTTCTGAACTCGGCAACCCCAGCGCCATTCCCGATCTCAAAGCCTGTCTAGAAACTAAGATCTGGGATCTCAAATATGCGGCACTGATGGCGCTTGAAACGTTTGGCGATTTTAGCGCCCATAAAGCCCTAACTCAGGATTCAGATTGGCTCGTTGCGGAAAAAGCCGCTAGCGTTAAGCCATAGCATTTTTCAACTCGTCTTATCCTCTTTCATCGCCTTCAAACCTATGTCTACAGAAGCCTTCTTTCAACAGCTCAAGCACCCCAACCCTCACCTGCGTGACCAGGCCATGTGGGACATCGCAGAGAATCGAGACGAAACAACCATTCCTCGGCTGATGGGTCTATTGGGCGAAACGGATACCAACTATCGCCGATCTGCTGTCAAAGCGCTGGGTATTATCGGGGCAGATACCGTTTCTCCTCTGGTAGAGGCATTGCGCAACAGTGACGACGTTACGGTTAGGGGCAGTGCTGTTAAGGCATTGGCGCAGGTCGTCATTAACTATCCCGACGTTCCGCTCTCTGCTGAAGGTGTGCAGGGTTTAAAGACTGCCCTCAATGACCCCAACCCTGTGGTCAATATTGCCGCTGTCATGGCGCTGGGTGAAATGGGTGCCCCAGCCGTAGATATTTTGATTGAGGCGCTTCAAGCTACCGATAACCCAGCATTAGGCGTATCTCTAGTAAACGCCATTGGCTCTATTGGCGACCCGCGCGGGTTGGAGGTGTTGAACGATGTGATTCAGAATGAAGAGACGGATTCCTATGTGCGGGAGTCTGCCACGAGTGCGCTTTCTCGGTTAGAGATGACCGCGAAGTTTAATTCTCAGGGGTAGTAATAAGGCGTTTGCTGAACAGGTGAATGAGATCGCGCTTGAGTTCAGTGATTTATGGTTGGCGATCGCCTCAAAGAAACAACCCAGGATCAACATTGAAATACTGACCCAACGCCTTGATCTGAGTGTTGCTGAACTCAACCTGATTTGCGATCGCCTCCGACCCAAAGATCTTAACCAAATCTGCCGCTTGTAAATTGCGCTGTTCCATCAAAAAAAAGAGCATAGAATGCGGCGTTGAAGCCGTGCCAGGTGAATAGTATTCCTGCTCAAACTTCTCAATCAACGTAATCAACAAATCATATAGTTCATCTTCCTCAGGACTCCGGCTGGAACGATGCATTAGATTTTCTGCGATCTCCAGCGCCTGATCATTCTCCGCCTCCGTTCTGATTAACTTTGGCTGATACTGAACCAGCAGCTCACGATACTTATTAGGATTAAAAGTAAGGGTCATTCTTCCACTTCTCCTTATCCAGTACATCACGGCAATCAGCGTGAAGTTCACCAAATGCTCGCAAGTGCCTGTAGCTGATGATATGCATCAATAAAATCTAAGCCATCCAACCTATATCGTAACAATAGTGTCGTGTTGGTCTAAAAATTTGTGAGCCTCCGCCCTACCACTTTCTTTATTGCCATAGCCGACCTAGACGGTCACACCCTGAAAAACTTCTATCAGGCGTTACTCTCACAAGCTCCGGTTATAGATATCCCCAATGTTTATACCGAATTTGCGCTAGAGGGCGGCTTGCGTATTGGCCTATTTAAGCCCAGCACCACCCATCAGATAGAGGTTGAATCTCTTTCCAGCGGCAGTATGAGCCTATGTATTGAGGTTGAGAGTATAGAAGGTGCGATCGCCCATCTCACCCTCCTAGGCTACCCACCCTCTGGGCAAATCCAGCAGGCTTCTCACGGTCGTGAAATTTATGCCTACGACCCCCAAGGCAATCGCTTAATTCTTCATGAGTCGGCAACGCCCGTGGTAGGTTAAACGGTAGTGTAGCCTAGGAGAATCGTATGGGGCATTGGCTTAAATCAGCAGTGAGTATCACGTTACTCGTTATGTTTATGTGGGGATTCACCCCTGTTGCAGCCTCAGCTTATCCACTGTTTCAACCCGCTCAAAATACTATGGCCATTCTGTCTTTTCCTGGTACTCGTCCCAGCACTCTGGGGGTTCAAAACGGTCAGCTTGCGGCTTGCCCCACCACGCCCAATTGCGTTTCTAGTCAGGCACCTGCGACGGATGCAGAACATAGCGTTGCGCCGATTGCCTATGTGGGTGAGGGGAAAGCGGCGATCGCCAAGCTCAAAGCCATCATTGAAGCGTCAGAGCGCACCAAAATTATTGAGTCAAGCGATAACTACCTCTACGCCGAGTTTTCCAGCAAGCTTATGGGCTTTGTCGATGATGTGGAATTTTATGCCGATGACAGCGCGAAGATGATTCATGTCCGCTCTGCCTCTCGCTTAGGCCAATCTGACTTGGGCGTCAATCGTAAGCGTGTTGAAGAGATCCGCTCAAAGCTTGCCTAACATTCAATAATTAAGCCTTAGGGTTTTTCATGCTTTCTTCTAGCTCCTCAAGGGTCTGGATAATCAGCTTTTTAGCCTGAAGTTTCCAGCCCCAGCGCTGAAGGGCGATCGCCGCTGCCCCACCGCCCACTGTCACCAGAAAATCGAGGGGCTGCATAAACGAAATTCCGGTCAGCAAGCCTAGCCCAGCAATACCCCAAAAAGGTAAGGCGACCGTCTGGCGCTGCTCTCGTACCAGTTCGCCAAAACCGCCAGGCATCTCCGCCATCAGCGTTTCTTTAATCTGTCGCTGTTCTGCGGCAGATACCGACAGCGCAATTTTGCGGCGCAGCTTTTCAATTTTTCGGGCATCTGTGCTGTACTGGGTCAGCTCGTCTTCTGCCATCAAAATTAAGCGCTCTAGATTTGCCATTGTGCTTGTGTTTTTAGACTTTTATAAACCTGTAGTACCATTGTCTCTCAAATTGCTGTGATACCGACTCAAACTTGACGTGCAGGTCTTTCTCTTTACACCTGAGCCATCACGGCGTTGAGGAGGTCGGTTTGTTTGGTTTGGGCACTGTGCGATCGCCTCTTCTAGATCGCACAGTGCCATTAGCTGATCAACTTTAGGAAGGACGCTAGAGCGTCTGTTGGGCATTATGAGGAGCTATTTTGCCCATTTGATCGGCATTAAGTCTATAGGCCGGACAATACGTTAATCACGTTGTGAGCTGCTGCTTCATGGAGACGATGATCATTTGTCCAAAGTTCGACGCATTGGTAATGATGTGCGATCGCCAGATGCAATGCGTCAGGGGTTTTTAGGCGATGACGCGATCGCAATTCGGCGGCAAATCGATAGATTGATGGCTCAATATCTAGGCTAATCTGCTGCTGAAAAAAGCTTTCATAGCGTTGAATGATGGATGGGTTGCCGTTGCGTAGGGGGACAACCAAGCATTCCAGTTCAACTAAGGGTGAAATATAAAACTGCCGATCTTCGGCGGTTTCAAAGGCGTGGCGCACGGTGCCACTAAATTGTGGATGTTCTTCGAGCAAGTAAATAACAATGCAGCTATCAAGGTATACCTTAGTGGGGGCTAGTCCCATGCTGATCGCTCTTCGTTAATCTGCTGGTCGATTTCAGTGGCGGTGCGTTGATGTGCTGGGGGGAGTGGATAAACTTGCAAGAATTGTAAAATCGCGGCGGCGCTGCCTTTTTCTGGCGGTTCAGATGGCGGTTGAGTTTCGAGGGTGAGGATAGCTCGCGTGGGTGTGGTGACCTGTAGTGCTTCTAAGGGGCGGATAACGCCGTTAGGTTCAATGATGACTTCGATGGCTCTCAGCATGAGCGATGCCTTTGTGGGTTGTGGAGTGAGCGTCGGGGTCTGGGGCTGATGTGGCAGGGTCTGATATCATCATAACTTTGATCTCACCTAGCCGAGATCGCCCTATCGTTACACCTGAGCCATCACGGCGTTGAGGAGGTCGGCTTGTTTGTTTTGGGATGCGGCGATCGCGTCTTCTAAGCGATCGCACAGTGCCATCAGTTGATCGACTTTAGCGACGATGCGATGTTGTTCGGCGAGGGGAGGAAGAGAAAATAAAAATTTCTCAATTTCAGACAAATACAAGCATGGCTGCGCTCCTCCTCGCTTTTTGGCATGTATGGAATTCTGTAGAAGGCTTGAATCCATAGAATATTTTAGATAAGAAGGATTTATCAGTAATGGTTTAATTAAAGCCACACTTCTGACCAGTGCGAAGAATGAGTCTTCCGGTATCAACGATGTTCTTCCAATCGTGCCACCGACTGAAACAATCAAAAGATCATTGAATTCTGGACAACATCTTTCTCTTGATTTCAGATAATGCTCTTCGGAAATCAAATCGCAATTATTAAAATCCAGATAACCATCTCGTACATTCTTTGCAGACAATAATCGGAATCCTTCTGATATCCTTGGTGGTGTTTGATGATCGCCATCGGTTATTTTCGATGTAATATCACCTAGCCGAACCCATTTCCATGCATTTGGCAGATCATGAGGCAACTCCTCTAATTTGATACCAGGTAGAGGTTTTGATTTCTTAATTTTCCCGTCCTTCAACAATCGCTGTTTCTCAAGCTCGATCGCTTTCAGCAATTCACTGGCAGGTTCGTCGTTGGGATCTTGTGGGACTAATTTGCCCATGACGGCGAGTTGGAGGATGGTTTTGCGGAGTTCGGCGACGGTGGCTTTGACGGAGTAGAGTTCGCCGAAGTGTTGGGTGATGAAGTGCCAAGCGGTGCTGAAGTCGCGGCTGTCTTGGGCGGTCAGGAGGCGATTGAGTGCTGCTGTGTGGACGGTGATGAGTGCGTGGGTGCGATCGCTCCGCAGTTTTTCCAGTTCATCACAACGCACCATTAATTGGTCAATTTTAGCGACAATGCGACGTTGTTCGGCAAGGGGGGGAAGGGGAATAACTACCTGTTTTAGTTTCTCCTGAGATATATTCATCTGACTATCTGCCATGCCAGATTTCATACTTTCAATTTGTACTGCTCCATAGCCTGCATATAAGCATAATACGCAGAATTCAGAGAATATTAATTCTCCAAAAATTCTAAATCTAATAATCTTATCAGACAGCATTAAATAAGGTCGAACAAGCTTTACCACACAACAAATACCAACTCGGTTTTTGGGGCCTGCTCTTGTGATAAGTATGTCGCCCTCTTTTACTTCAGCATCCGGTCTTGGATCTAGTTTTTTGGGTAAAGCCTTATTCTCATTGGGTAAAAAGCACAAAGGCTGCACAGATGTCGTTTTTAGTACTCCCCACTCATTAATAGCTGCTGGTATTTCATCACAGGCAGGACTCCAACCAGCATCCATACAGGATATTGCATTGCCCAATCTCGTAAATACCCACCCTTCTGGTAATTCATAAGGGATAGCATCTAAATTAATTTCTAATAATTTTTTAGGCTGTTTAATCTTTCCTTCCTTCACCAACCGCTGCTTCTCTGTCTCGATCGCCTTCAAAAGCTCACTAGCGGGCTGATCGTTCGGATCTTGCGGCACCAATTTCCCCTGCATCGCCAGCGTCAAAATCAGTTCCCGCAGCTTCTGAATCCCGTCCGGTGCCGCAAAAGCATTGTCAAAGTGTTGTTCTAGAAACAACATTGTTTCATTATTCATGGCGATTTCCTACTGTGGCGAGGAGACTTTTGCCCAACGGGGTCAGGCGATATTTCTGCAAACGACTGTTGGGTTTATCGGGAATCGTGTATTCAATCAGTTGTTTCGCCAACAACTCTTTTACCGCCCGATTCACAGCCCCTGAAACCTTATCGTGTCCGAGTGCGTTAGCGATTTCAGCTCGCTGTAGAGGTTGCTTTGCCATCGCTCGTAATACATTCTTGGCTGTTTCCGACTCTAGCCCCGACTCTAGCCCCGACTCTAGCCGTGACTTTATTTTTGATCTACTAAGAATATTTAGATCGACTTGTGCCTCAACTTGTGCCTCGACTTGTACCTTGGCTTGTGTAATTGGCTTGTCCACCACGATCGGCACTGCCATTCCTGGCAGCAAAATCCCCAGATTTTCCACCTCAATCCGGCCATCAAAAAAAGCCACCCGAATCGGCGCACCCCGATGGGAATAATCGCTCATTTTCGGCGTTTTCACCAGCGTTTTTTGCTCCAGTTCCAATGCCTCCCGCTCCAGTCCATCGGTCAGATCTCTGTTGTACTCTACGCGATTAGACTCCATCACTAATCTCCCAAAGCCCCCATCAGCTCCTGCTTCAACGCATCCTGAGCCGCTTTCATCTGTCGATCGAGTTCCAAATACTCCGTCATCAACTCCTCCGGATCGCGGTGATTCACCGCCACTTCGTGAGGATTTTTGCAATCGAGGTTGTAATTCCGCGCTGCAATCTCCTCTGCCGATACCTTCCAGGCATATTCATTGGTCTGCCGATCTTCCCACCACTCCTTCTCCCGCTCAAACTCCCCAATCGTCAACGGCTTCGATCGCGAATAAGACTTATACCCTGGCGGATAGGGATGCTCAAAAAACCATACATCCTGTGTAGATCCGCCCTTATCAAAAAACAAAATATTGGTATTAATGCTGGTGTAAGGGCTAAACACGCCCTTGGGCAACCGCACAATCGTGTGCAGATTAAACGCCTCCAACAGCTCCCGCTTCAGATTCGTTTTCGTCCCTTCCCCAAACAAAAAGCCATCCGGCAACACCACCGCCGCCCGCCCCGTATCGGGCTTCAGCAGATGCATAATCAACGCCATAAACAGATCAGCAGTCTCGCGGGTTTGGTATTTCTTCGGGAAATTGCTTTCAATCCCATCCTCCTCCATCCCCCCAAACGGCGGATTGGTAAGGATAACATCCACCCGATCCTTCGGCCCATAGTCCCGCAGCGGACGGCTCAAAGTATTGTCATGCAAAATGTTGCTCGGCACATCAATGCCATGCAGCATCACATTCGTCATCGCCAGCATGTGCGGCAGCGGCTTCTTCTCCACCCCATGCAGATTTTCTTGCAGCATCAGCCGATCCTGAGCCGTTTTGACCTGCCGATTCAGATGCTCGATCGTATTCGTCAAAAAGCCCCCCGTTCCACAGGCCGGATCCAGCACCATTTCGCCCAGCTTAGGGTTGATGATATCCACCATAAACTGCGTCACTGCGCGGGGCGTGTAATACTCCCCCGCATTC
>JAGVDA010000452.1 GCA_020058975.1 Thermosynechococcus sp. WC_1
GCCATTCTTCTCAAAAACCCATCCCTGCGCTTCGATGATGGGCGCTGTAGCGGATGGATTGCTTGGGACAGATGAACTCGAGAAGGTCGAAGGGGGAGTATCCTGTTTTTGGCTGCTTAGGGATAGCGGCGGTAAGCGTAAATCTTGCCAGACGGCACTCCCTTGGGCAGGATCTGACGGGGTGGGGGGCAGTCCGCCTCGACCTGAGTAGATGAAGCTATCGCGATCGCCTCTACGGTTGCCAAAGCAGGCGGTTTCGATGATTTTGGTGCCCAGTACCGCAGGGAGTGCGGCAAGATCGACCACCGGATTAGTAGAAACAATATTGGTGTCAATGGTGCCATTTAGCCCAAATTCTGAACGCGCGGTGATGTCGCTAGAATCTGGAAAGTTTGCTGTATTGGGAGCAATACCAAATAGCCCTTGAGTTGTAATGCTGATATTGCCCCCATTGCCAAATACAGCATCGGTGCTGATGTTGCTGTCTTCGCTGGGTACAGCGGCGATAAGCCCTGCCAGAATGTTGATGTTGCCGCCGTTGCCCGTCGTGGTGCTAGAGGTCAAAATATTGCTTTGGTTACGCAGCAATAGAGTATCGCTTACAACCAAATTGATATCTCCCCCCATGCCAGAAACAGAAGTTGCTCGAATGGACGAGTTGTTATCTAATAAAATTGAGCGAGCAAAAATTTCTAACATTCCAGCGCCCCCCGTTGTGGCGGCAGAGCTTGAAATCCTAGAATCTTGATTTAGGATTAAACTATTCGTATTAATTTGTATTTTTCCAGCTAATGCCGAGGAAAAAGAACTAGTGGAAATAACGCTATTTTGATCCAGAAAAATTTGATCGGATTGAATTGTAATACTTCCCCGTTGACCAATATTATTAGCCTCTTCAGCATCGGTTCCAGCATTAATTATAGAATTCTTTAAAAATAAGTTCTTTGCCTGAATTCTGATATCTCCTTGGGCAATGGAGCTGAATGTAAAAGGCGAAATATTGCTATCCTTCAGTTCAAGAAGGTCTGATGCATTAATAGACACCAATCCACGCTGTAACCCAGAATCTACTGGCCCACTTAATTGAACCCCCTCCGACAATCGAATTTGTCGCCCCTGTAAAAAAATATCCGAAAAACCGCCGCCTAAAATTAGGCTATTTCTAATTTCGATATCTTTAAAGTTTTGTACCCCAGAAAAATCTAGTACCCAACCCTGTTGGGAATTGGGGCTATTAAGCCCTACTGTCGATCCTTCTCCAACACTTGCAATCTCCAGTCGCCCATCAACAGCAGCGATTGTGCTAGGAATATCAAATCGATTCAAAGGGTCAAGCACATATCCCTGTAAACTGACATCTCCTCCGACTAAGGCCAAGGTTTGATTTTCAGAGAGGAGGATTAATCCAGAACCAGGCTCTGTAAATTGACCCACAATGGGCGCTGGATTAGACCCAAACTGCAAGCCAACAGGAACGCCCAAGGTCAGCACTGGAGCTAATGAGGCAGAATTCTTTGCGCTAAAGCGATAGCCACTTGAAAAAGCAATGCTTTCTGCGGTACTGGCTATAAACGAACCGCTCAAATCTAAGGCTGCATTGGGACCAAAAATAATGCCGTTTGGATTGATTAAAAATAAGCTGACTGGGGTTTCTAGATTATCAATTGCAAGGGTGCCGTTAATGTTTGAAACACCCGCACCCGTAACACGGGCAATAATATTCAGAATATTGATATTACTCGGCAACTGAAATTGAGCTGTCCACCCAGTTTCAACGGAAAAATTCAAAAAGCTATGGAGCAAATTTCGGTCAATGGAACTGCCGCCCAAAATTTGATAGACCTGCTCTTGGGCGTTAGTGTTAACCTGAGTTCCGGCACTATTGTCTGGTTGGATATCTGCATAGCAGGGTATGGCTCCTATGAATTGAATGAGGTGAGCCAGTACAATCCCAGCAGAAAACATACAGCGTTGACTTAGCATTCCTAATTATTCTGCGAAATCACTTTTTTAAGCGTCTACTTTAATTCTGCAAAAGGCCAAGGCCAGGGGTACAAACCAATCCAAAAACTAACAAGGGATGCAAACCCATTTCCGCTTGACAGCATTATAAACCCAATAGCCTGGGCCAGTCGGTGTAGGACACTCTCCGCATCCATTGATAGAAAGCGCCTTTTCTATAGAGCGAAGCTGTTTCTGTAAGTCTTGGTATGGCACCTTACCAGCTTTAATACTCTCTATCAGGTCATTACAATGAGGCTCTACCTTTTTCAGAGCATCTGAATTTTGATCGAAATAAGCTTGCAATGTTTCCATCGCCTTTGAAGGGTCTTCAAAGGCCAAGTAGACTTGAGCCTCCAATAAAGCCATTGATTCAGATAGGGGGATGGCTTTGATCGCTTCGTCTGCACTCAAGTGAGGTTCTGACATAGTTAAGTTCCTAGATAATTTCTATACATAGCTGCTTGCTCTATAAATACATTTATCAGGGCTAAAAACTGCTTTTCTGTAGCTTGTCATAAAAATTCATGCACCTGCTGCCCAGCGCCATCCAGGCCACTGCTCTGTGGGCAATGGCAGCGCCTCGCCTACATCGGTATTGTGAAACGCCATTGCAAACGCTCCTGCGCCTAGCTTTGTCTGAGGCCAGATTCGGTAGCAGGGGACCTCTGTTAAATTGGACTGATAAGCTGTCAGATGTTCTACAGGTCGAGGCTCAAACTGCGAAAACTTTCGCAGCAGCCACTGCCCCACCTGCTCATTTTCTTCTGGTGCAAACGTACAGGTGGTATAGACCAAATGCCCTCCTGGAGCCACCAACTGCGCTGCATTTGCTAAAATCCGCTTCTGCCGCTGGGCATTTTGCTTAATCGTCACCGGATGGAAACACCCCTCCGCCTTACCGCCCTTCGCCAACAGCGATTGTCCAGAACAGGGCGCATCCACAACAACCAAATCTGCCGTAGATGTCAGCCGCAGCGCCAAATGGCTGGGGTCTGTACTCAGGGCGATCGCCGGACTTACCCCACACCGCTTCAAATTCCCAATCAGCATCCCCACTCGCTTGCCGATGGTTTCATTGCAGATGAGCTGAGCGGGCTGGTGCGATCGCCACATAAAAATACTCTTGCCCCCAGGTGCCGCACACACATCAATTGCCACCCTAGGATGGGTGGGCAGCGCCATCAAAGCCGAAGCCGCAAACACCGACGAAAAATCGAGACAGTAATAATGTCCCGCTTCGTGGAGTGGATGAGCGCCAGGAGTAGAGCCTACCGCGAGGCGATCAACAAACTCAGGCTGCCAGGGGAGTGACGGCTCTACCGCAAACGGCATCACATCAGGGCGCGGTTTCAGCCATAGAATACAGGATGGGTAAGGTTGAGGGTCTGTCAGCGCCTCGACAAATGCGTCTTGGGTAGCGGCAGTTTCAAACAGCTTTTGACTTAACTTAATGAGTAACTGAGACGGCGGCTTTAAACCCATGATCGATGCGAATTTTTATAGTTGGGATCAGCCATTTTGATCAACTTTGCGCGACTGCCGCGTCCTGTTTTGGCGCTAGGGGTGCCGCTATTGTTTTTTGCGATCGCCCTGTTTGTCATGCCCATTGCCGATACTCTTCAGTTTGACCCAGACGAAGGAATCGAGCTAGCTAAGGCAACGCTCTATGGTCAAGGCTATCAGCTCTATGATCCCATTTGGAATGATCAGCCTCCGCTATTGACTCTATTGCTGGCTGGCTGGCTTAAGGTGTTTGGATCTCAAATTGTAGCGGCTCGACTGCTGATTTTAGGCTTTGCAACGGTTCTGGTAGGTTCATTTTTTAATATTTTGGTGCTGATTGTTGGCCCAGGGGTTGCACTGTTCGGAACCCTTGGGTTATGTCTGACGCTGGATTTTTTGAGATTGAGCGTATCGGTGATGCAGGGAATGCCTGCTTTGGCGTTGGTCATGTTGGCGATTTATGGATTGATGGGGCAATCTCAAGCACAACTTAAGAACCTGTTTGAAAAGTCGCGTCCCCCACTGCATTCGCCCCCCCGCCCCCCCAATTCTGGGGAGAGATCGACCCGAAATTCTGGATTCCTCCCCCCAGAATTAGGAAGCCACTTCCGTGGGCGGGTTCCCCGACTTAAGGAAAGTCAGGTGGGCTGGAGGGATCAATGTAATGTCTTCAACACTTTTCAAGAGGATTCTAAAATGCACAGTGGGGCGATCGCCCTCTGGAAAATCCTTGGCTTAATTGCCTCTGGCGTTTGTTTTGGCCTATCCCTTCAGATCAAGCTCTATACGGCTTTATTGCTTCCGGCGTGCCTGCTCCACATTATTTTGGGCGCATCGCTCCAAGACTGGCGGCAGTTTAAATTTTATAGACTGCGCTTGGGGCTGGTTTGGTTGGTTTCTTGCGGTCTTACCGTTCTCGGTGTTGCCTATTTCACCCATTCCCTCTCACTGAGCCAGATTTTAGGTACCCATTTTGATGGGGCTGCTCAAGTTAGTCTGCAACAGGAACCGAGTTGGCAACTGTTGCTGATGTTTTTGGCGCAGGATTTGGACTATACCTCCCTGGCAGGTGTGGGCATTTATCTATTGTTTAAGCATAAAAAAGAGTGGCCTGTACTGCCTTTGGTTTGGCTGGTGACGGTTTGGGTGGGGCTTACCTATTACCAGCCGTTGTGGTATCACTATTACCCGTTGATCTCCGTTCCAGTGGCTTGGTTGGCAGCCTATGGTCTTACCCCATCGGTTCAGTTTCTCCGCCAAAGGCAATGGTATAAAACAATCCGCTGGCGTAGGCTGAAGCATCCGACGGTGGTGGGTGTGGCGGCAGGATTTGTGTGCTTTGCGATCGCCCTTACCCCCATCAAACTTGCGGTCAATGCCTACCTCAATCATCAATTTGTTGCCGAATCTAAGCCTAAGCTTGAAGTGATTGAGAAAGTCTTGGCGCTTCAAGCGTCAACCCATTGGTTGTTTACAGATTTGCCCATTGTGGCCTTTTACACGAGCCTAAAAGTGCCGCCAGAGTTAGCAGTATTTTCAACCAAACGCATTGCATCGGGGAGCCTTAGTGATGCGGCGCTGATGCGGATTCTGCAAAACTATCAACCAGAACAGGTGGTACTGGGGCGTTACCCTAATGTGAAACTGGCGTTAGAACCCTACTTGAATCAGCACTATGTCAAACAGTATGAAAAAGATAAGATTGCTCATTATGTCCTGAAACCGAAAAGCTAGTGGCGGTCTGTCTGCAAAACCTGTGCTGCCGTGAGTTCCAGGGTTGACAATCTATGGGAGATGAGGCGATCGCTTCCCTTAAAGATCTGCTCTTCGTACAGTCCGTCAACGAGGGTTAACACTATGACTTGAGCTTGATGGGGAGCGATGAGCCAATATTCAGCAATACCCCGCGCTGCGTACTCAGACCTTTTGTAGCGATAGTCGCGTTGCTCGTTGGCGCTGCCTGGAAAGACGAGTTCGACGACCAGTACTGGAGGTGGCATATCGGACAGGATGATTCTTCATTTAGCGCCAGCCAGTGCATTGGATGATTCTTCCGTAAGCACCATCAGGTCGGGGATTCGTGCGGTGGAGCGAAAACCGCTGGTGACAATTTCTGTCCCACGACGGAGTAATCGAGCTGGCACAAGTTTAGAAAACTCAACCAGAAGAAAGATAGCAATGACATTATTCAAGTCACTTTCTTAAGGCATTTCAAGCAGCTCTCCATTCACTAACTCGTAACGGGCATCCGTGCCGTCATCGAAGTTGAGAAATTCTTCAAGGGTCATCAGTCGGTTGGTTGCGACGGTCATAGCAATCATCTCCTTATTGGAGCGGCGTCTCTATTCTATGATGTGCTGAAGTTTATCCTTTGGCTTAGCCTTTTATTGTGACGAGACTTTGAGCAGGTTTAATTCGGCACGACAGGATACAAATGTTTTACTGTTGGCCTCAAGCATAAGATCGAGTCTCATAAAAGCAGCATTTTGCCCCGATATCTTGAGTTCAAATGAAGCTAGCTGAGACGTAGGATAAGATTTTATGGTTTGCAGCAGTATGGTTCCATTTTTATCTAAGGTCGAGAGTTTGAGAGCTATTGGCTCTGTTGTGTTAGGACATTTAGAAATGGAGTAAAGGCCACTAACCTTTGAATGGGCTGGAATCTGACCGTAATAGAGGAGAGATGCAGGTATTTGATTGTTAATTTGTAGTCGTAAAACTTGAACCATTCTAAGGAGCGGATCCTGAATAATGGCGCTGGGTTGCTCAGATTTAAGATCGAGCCAGAAGGGTTCTTGACCTGGGATGCGCGATACCTGCGATCGCATTTTCCCCAATGTCTCCAAAATGGTTGCAAAGGATGTCGGGCGAATGCGTTTATAAATCCGAACTGTAACCCCATGTTTTAGCGCAAAGGTTTGGGGCAGGGGGATGAAGTCTTGGGCGATCGCCCAGTTCTCCTTAAAGGCATCTACAACAACTTTGACAACAGTTTGCTCTTTGGGATCTACATGATATTGATAAGGTAAAGCGACAACAACATAATGGGCTTGCAACAATCCATTTAGGGGGTAAAAATCTCTTGAATCAATATTTGAATTACGGGAAATTGAAAGGATTGATTTTCCAAAAAGCTGCTGTTCTGCAACCGTAAAGACACTGTAGTTTAAGGTATAGGAAGAGGCTACCACATAAATCTTCTGGCTAGATTGACTATTAGCTCTAAGATATTTGACCAGCGATGCAACACTTTCATAATCTTCACGGAATAGAGGAGATTCTTTTTTTGAAAATAGCAATGAAAATGGGTGAATAAATTTTGCGTTAGGGCTAATTGTGTAAAACAAGTTTAAGCTGTAGAATAGAAGGATAAATGCAAGGAAACTCTTTTTGATATATTGATTTATTTTTGAATAAACTACATAGATGAGTAGATAATTCCCAGGAATGATAAATATCAGAAAATGAGTGACATATTGAATGTTAATTTGCTTGGCAAAGAAAAACCATTGAATAATTGAAATTAGTCCAAATAGAAAAAGAAAATTGGATTTTTTGCGATCAATCAATTTACTCTTGTAAGCGCCTAAAAATCCTAGGAATGAGAATATGCAAAGAATTAAACCAAATGCCTGAATATAGAAAATAGCATTGGAGAATGCGGAGGCTTCATAGGACGCATATAAAGCACGGTAATTAATAAATAAAGCTTTGATGATGACAATGAATGAAAATGCACCAAATAAAAGTAAGATATGAATAATTCTAAGCGAAAATATTTTTAGATACTTCAAGAATGAATTTAACTTTCTTGTGTAGCATGGGAAAAACTCGAGAAGTTTATAAATAATAATTGTGATAACAAGAGCGCGTACGCTGTAAATAAAATGCCGCCGGAATAGAACTGAAACTCCTAAGAGAAATGCAATAAGAGTGCGCCGATCTTTTACTTTTAAATTTGAATCTTGCCAATATGTCAGTATTGCTAGTGAGACTAATGTAGATCCTCCAATATCCGGAAATCCTCTAAAGATCGGAATCCATACCGAAGGGACTAATAATGATAAAAATGAGGTTGACCAAAATACTATTCTTGGGTTGGCTAAAATAATTTTTGAAAGCATTAGTCCCATGATTAAACTGAATGGGATCGCATAGGCCAAAACTAAGCTGTCAATAAATCCAAGTCGCGATTGACCAAGTATGATGTGCAAGGGCAGGAGTGGAATAGAAGGAAGTTGGGTATAGTCATCAAATAAAGAAATGATCAATAACCCCACACCCTCTAGGGCAGATTTTTGAAATGAATCAATCAAATCCTCTAGTTGTTGAAAACTTCTAGCATAGTCCCAGTAGTAATAGTATTGCTCATGGGAAATATAGAAATTGGTAAGTAATAATGAGAAAGTGATTAATCCAGATATTAAAAATATATCAATAGGTTTGACAGAACTAACCAATCTTTTGATTAACATAAATAGATCATCAAAGAGGCTTAGGAAGACAGCGTCCGACGTTCCAATATTTTATGTTCTCTAAAAATATTGGATTGTTGCAAATGGAAATTTCGCTCGTTTTTTGAAGAAATACGAAGGACTCTTGAGGCTTTAAGTCAAGATGATCTTGGTCAAAATAGTATCTCCCAAAGCTTTGAACTTTGTAAATTCCATCTTTATCAAGGCTGTGATGACTGAATTTCTGGAAATTTGTAGGAGAATACCGTTCAAAGAATAAAACATAGACGTAAGGAAGCTTTATTGCATTTGTAATTAATATTTTTTCAGAGGGAAGCGATCTGGCTTTTGCCACATTCCAGGCAGACTCTAATCCATAATTGAAAGCATCATAGGCTCTCTCTGAATAAAACAAAAAATAATTTGCAGTAAATAGGAGGCTGCTGATGAGTACCCAGTTTACAATAATTATTTTGAATAAGCTTTGATACTGAAGATCTTTGAATTGCTTGAGTATTGCTTCAAAACCAATGACTGAAAGAACTATGGTCGGAATAAAAATGGAATTGGCTCGATTAATGTTCAGGCTAGATATAAATAATAGTGGCAAACAGGAGAGGAGCCACAACACAAAAAGTTTAGGGTGCTTAAAACGATTCTTTTGACTTCTAATAATATAAATGCCAATACAAAGAAATGGAAATGAAATCATGTAGAAGGACGGCACGTCTGGAATATGATTCCAAATATTATTGTCTTGGAAGCCATTGAGTAAAAATTCAAGATTACTAATTGGATTAATGTTTCGTAAGGGTGTTGAGGTTAGTAATGGCACGCTAAACGGTAAGTATTTTTCAAACAATAGGCCACCACGAAAAATGACATTTTTTAATATGAATAAAAAGATTGGTGAAACAAGGATGCTAAAAAAGAAGATTGCAACAGCCCATTGATTTTTGTGCTCATTAATTTCTTTTTTGTAGGTTTTGAAGATCAAAAAGGACAGGACAGGTAGTGTAAGGTAGAAAACACCATAGGCATAGAGGGCGATCGCCCAAGGTACCAAGCAAAATACTCTTTGCCGTGCCGAAGAATTTGGGTTTAAAGCCTTATCTATAGTATAGAAGCCCAATAATGTAAAAAATGGTAGTAAGTTAGACTCTAATGCCCATCGGGAAAGCATTATATGCCAGGGATTAATTGCGATCAAAAAAACTACCGTGTAGGCGATTCTTTTTGAGATCGTATTCTTGGTGAATTGATAGAGTAATGGAATCGTTAAAATTCCAAAAATTAAATTAATAGACCGGACGGATAGCGTATTTAAACCAAAGAAATGAATGACTGGAAGTAATAGATATGAATACAGTACATTTTGGCCTGCTCCCCAGGCAATAAAGTATCCAGGCCAAGTATTTCCCCATTTATCTTTGCCTGTTAAGAGAAGTGAATAGGCTTCATATCCAGCCGCCGCTTCATCTTGATTTAATCCAGGTGGAATAATCCCAAACAGGATTGTTCTGAGAAGAATGCCTAGGCAACAGAACAGGAGAACAATTAGAATTTCTTCCTTCTTATCTGAACTTATAATCTTTTTGAAAAGCAAAGAATGCATTAATATCTAATTTGAAACTACAATGTGATTTAGTGCGATCTTGCAAGTATTTTGATCGATATCTTTATTCTGTAACTTTAGATTTAGTGAGATAAATTTAGAGTTTTTTCCATTTAGTGCGACTGAAAAATTTTCCTTATTTTTTGGAGCATAGAAAATAGATTTCTTGTCGAGAATGACTTTGCTTGAACTTAATGTGGACAATTCTATCTCAATTGACTTGGCCTTGGCGCAATCAGACATGATATTGATAATTCCCTCAATCTTGACTTTAGGAGGGATTTCTCCAAAGAAAAGTAGCGACACTGGATTGTTAGTTTTAACAAAGAGTGGTGAGATATGGACTGTCTTAAATAAAGCATCTCTTTCGATAACTGTATTGTTGCCAGGACTTAGATTAATCCAAAAGGTTTCTCGCCCTAGAGTCCCTTTTATTCTGTCTTTCATAAAAGCTAGTGTGTCAAGAGCGGTTTCCATTGATGTTGGCTTAACTCTCTCATACAGAGAAACGGTAACACCTCGATCAAGGGTGAATTGCTCTGGAACTTTTTTGAAATCATTAGCAATAAAATCTTGTTGATTGAATATTTCATTAATTATAGTAATAACCTTTTGCTCTGCTGGATTGATGTGATACTGAATTGGATTTGTGATGGCAACGTAATGAGCTTCAAGTATTCCATTGAGTGGATAGAAGTCGCGGGAGTCAATATCAGAAGTGCGTATAATATTGAGAATTTGCTTTTTGTATAGATGCTTTTCGGCTTCTTCTATAATACTTTTGTTGAGCACTTCATAGGAAGATGCCGCAACGTAGGTTGATTCTTCTGGCTTGCTATTGTCTCTTAGGTAATTAATAAAACGAGTTAACTCGGGTAGATCAAAACGGATAAGAGGTGATTCAACTCTTGCAAAAAATAATCTTAAATATGCCGTGTTCCATTGTAAATCACCTTGGCTAATTAAAAAATTGATAATTAGTAAAAAAATAAATAGTGAAATTAATATTTTGGCTGTATAGTTTTTGATTTGAATTTTTAAAAATAAATGCTTTGTTGACCAAACGAATGAACTCAATCCGAGGATGACAAATGGCAAAAAATGATTGATGTAGTGCAGTCCAAGCTGTTTAGATGAAAATATCCACTGTAATATTGTAACGCTTCCAAGTAATGCAATGAAGCTTAGTCGTGCGCGGTTTATGTTTTGATTTGATAAACTGATAAGGTAGCCGACTGCTGCCAAAATGATAAATAACAAGCCAAAGCAAGAGCCATAATACTCTAGATTTCGTAGTGTTGGTTCTTCGTAAGAAGCATACAATTCTCTATAGTTAAAATAAAATATCTTTACTAGTAAATGAATCGAAAATACTAGAAATAGTAGTAGTATAAAGCCTATTCTTTTTGTGATAAAAATTGGATTTAATTTGTATTCAAGCCTTTTGTTGATTTTGCTGAGGAGAAATTGAATTAGATTTTGAAGCGATATGGCGATGATAAAACTTCTGAAGGCATAGGCAAAATGACGGCGAAAAAGGACTAAGAAAGCCATCAAGCCTGAAATTTGCAATGCCTGTTTTTTCTGCCTAAGGCTTGTATCTTTCCAGTAGAGCAAAATTCCGAGCATGTAGAGGCTTGCACCACCTGTGTCTGGATACCCTCTGAGGAGGGAAATCCATGCGGCTGGTGTTAATAATGTGATAAATGTCGTTAGCCAAAAGGCAATCCATCGATTTCCATGGACTAATTTGCTAAAGACTAGTCCCATGACTAAGCTGAAAGAGACAAGATAGACAAGCGTGAAACTTAAAATAAAGGCAAATCTGGTAGATCCAAATGCTAGATAGATGGGAAGAATTGGGAGGCAGTAAATCTTGGAGTAGTCTGAAAACAGTGAAGCTAGTAGGTCTAGAATTCCATTCGTAAATGATTTTCTGAACTCTTCGATTAAGATGTTAGTGTTTTTTTGATAGCCGCTATAGTCCCATGAGTAAATGAATTGTTCCTGGTCTATATAGTGTTTTGTGAGAATATAGACAATGAGTAGGATTAGGGTAATAAAGAATAAGTCAATATAAAATCTATAGTATTGTTTTGTTTTAGATCCTAATCTCATCTTGCCTGAATAAGCCTTTAATTTTATGTTTTGATTCTAATAAAAGTGATTAGAAAAAGTGTACTCTGTTAAATATCTGCAATGCCTATTTCTCTTAGATGTTCTATTTTTTCAGAATTAATTTTAAGTTAAAATCCGTAGGAAAAAGGGTCGTCTTATCGAAAAAAGCGCCCTGAAGTTCAGCCCCTTGAAGATTAGCGCTTCGAAGATCTGCAAAGTAAAGTTTGGCTCCACGCAGATTGGTGCGTCCTAAATTGCAGCTCGCCAAGTTGGCATGTTGTAAATTTGCCCAACTCAAATTGCTCCCAAATAGATCGGTTCCTCGTAGATCGGCATGGTTGAGATCTGCGTAGCTAAAGTTTATAAAGCTCAGTTTTGCGTTAAAAATGATAGATCCATTGAGCTGAGCTTCAGAAAACTGCCTCATTCCTTGAGCATACTGTGTTAGCAATTCTTGTACGTTCATAGGGGCTTTGCCTGTTGACCACTATTCCTCCCCTAGGATACGCGCTTTGTTACCTCTGCTCGTTAGTTTTAGTGACGATCTATTTTCTCTGTAGAGAGCAGGGGCCGCCCGCTGTTTTGAGGAAATAAGCTGCCAATGCCGTCACTGCGCCGATCAATGGACTCTGTGGTGGAGGTTCACACAGGGTTTTGTAGAAGAAGAAGGAGACGCCAGAAAATTGGCGATCGCGCACCCATTCAACCTGCTGTTGAATCCATTCCATCGGGACATCGCGGTTTTTGAGTCCCGATAGGATCCCAATGCTGACGGGGATGTGTTGTCGTGCTTTTTGAAGTTCGGGGCGTTCTAGCTCCATCAAAAAGCGATTGCGGTCTTTACGGTAAACCTGAATGACAAGTTCTTCGATGTAGCCCATTTGCTCCCAGATTCTCCAGTCCTGTAAAAGCACCTCATAGGAAAATGCGGCGGGGTTAGGGGAGAGGGATACGATCGCCTTTGGATTTTTGGCTTTGACGGCGCTGAATACCTTTGCCATCAAGTCCGTCATTTTGTCAGCACGCCACCGCATCCAAACTTTATCTTTGGGGTTCTTGGGGGGACTTTTGCCTTGGTGATCTTGCTGGTAGAGGTTGACGGTAAAGGGGTCGTAGCCCAACTCTACGGGGAGTCCAAAGTGATCGTCGAGTTGAATGCCTTCGTTGTTGTAGTTGGCGACAATTTCAACCAGTAGGTTGGTGATAAACTGCTGCACTTCTGGATGGAAGGGGTTGAGCCAAACCCTAGAATCCGCTCCTTCTTTGACAATGGTATTGCCATCCCTGTGTTGAGTGAGCCA
>JAGVDA010000576.1 GCA_020058975.1 Thermosynechococcus sp. WC_1
AAACCCTTTGTTGAGGTAATCACTGGCACCTAGGCGTCGTGCTTCCTTGCCCCATTCTTCAGAGAGGCGAGAGGACACGACCAATATGGGCAAGTCTAGGCCAGACTGACGACAGCGATCGATGAGGGTGAACCCATCCATATTAGGCATCTCAACATCCGTAATAATGAGGTCTGGGCGCTCGTTGGTTTGCAGCCAGTTCCAAGCTTCTAAGCCATCACCACAGGTAAAGATGGTAAAACCGTTGGTGCTAAGGCTACCCTCAATTCTTCGGCGCATTAAGGCGGCATCATCAACCACCAAAATCTTGCGAGAAGCAGACTGAATCGGTTTAGGGCTATGAGCTTTGGCTGCTGGGGAATTTTTAGCCGTAGGTGCGGACTGGATTGCGGTGATGAGGGCAATCGGATCCAGGATTGAAATTAATCGCCCATCGGGCTGAAGGCTAACGCCAAGGAGTCCGGCAGGGGCAACTAAAGGGCTGGGCAGTGGATTAATCAGCAGTTCTTCTTGACCCAGAAGATCGTCGGCGATGAACCATAGGTCAGGGCTAGAACTTGATTGATCGCCAGATCGAGTGCGGATGGCGATCGCCGTATCCCCCAATGTCCTCGCCGTAGATTTTGCTGAAGATTGCTCTGTTTGCAGCCAGTAGTTCGCTAAGTCAAAACCAGGGGCGGCTCCCCGATGGGTCTGAAGCATCCAGGTCAATCGCGGGTTTTCTGCATCCAGCGCAGAAATTTGAGCGGGATCGATCAGAATGGTTTCTAAAATTTCGTCTGTAGGGAGGGCAATGGTGCGATCGCCGACCTCTAACAACACACAGGGCACCAAAAGCTTAGGTGCAGGCACTTCAATGGTAAAAGTAGTCCCCTCACCTAGATGGGTTTCAAGGCTAAACTTCCCGTTGATGGCGGCAATTTGGCTGGCAACTACGTCCATTCCTACGCCACGACCGGAAACTTCTGTGACGGCACTGCGGGAGCTAAAGCCAGGTTGACACAGTACCGCTAATAGTTCGGCATGGGTGCGCGTTTGGTTGAGGGCAAATCCCTTAGATTGGGCAAGTTGGGCGATCGCAGCTCCATCAATGCCGCCGCCATCATCTTTGAGGACGAGACGGTAAAGATTCCCGCGACGTTGAAGCGAAAGTTGAAGCGTTCCCTGAGCGGGTTTGCCTTTTGCTAGACGGGTGTCAGGCGATTCTAGGCCGTGGTCATAGGCATTTCTGAGAAGGTGAAGGAGGGCAGGTTCTAACTGCTGGAGAATGCCTGCATCAAGTTCAACCTGTTCTCCGTGTACCAGCAGCTCAACGGGTTTGCCGTAGCGATTGCCCAGATCTCGCACAATGGCACGAGCGCGAAGGCTTAGGTTACGGAAAGGTACGAGACGGCTGGTTTCAATGCCGTCCTTAAGGCGCAGAATACTGCGATCGAGTTTGTCAAGGCGACTGGCGTTTTGCTGGGTGATAGCCTCAATTTCTTGGCCTAGCTCAGACATTTTCAGAATGTTTTCTAGCAGCCGATTAATGGTGGTGTAGCCTTGGCGATAGCGCTCTAGATTTACATTGCCGGAATCATCTTGTTCATCGCTGAGGGTACGCAGTAGGGCATAGTCATCTTGGAGCTGGCGCAGGCGGGTAATAAATTGGGCGCTTTCTTGCGTGAGAGAGGTAATTTGGGTGAGCTGCGTCTGGAGCTTTTGGGAACTATTCATTACGCCACGCGCTGTCAGCAGCGTTTCGACCACCTGCTGGGCAGATTGATCAAGACGCTCTAGCGGTACCGCAATCGGAACGCTGCGTTTGGTTTCTGCGGCGATCGCCTCAGGTAATGCTGCTGCTATCTCTTCTGAATGGATAGCGGCTTGGGGCTGAGCCATCGCCTGTGGAAACGGTTCAACCTCACCCAAAATTGCTTCTTCGGAGAATGCCTCGCCAGGTTCCGCCCAATCCGCTTCGCTCAGGGCAAATAGATCGGCATCTTCTAGGGTATTGAGGTCTGACAGATCGCTGAAGTCGTCGATTGCGCCTGCATCCCAATCCTGAAGTCCATCTAGCGAAGTATTGAAGCTTTCGTCTGGGTCTAAAGAAAGTGAAAGCGATTCTAACGGCAGGCAATCGGTGTCAATTAAATCGAATAGCGTCTGTTCATCGGCTAACGGATCCGAAACCTGTTGCTCTAGCGCGAATGGGCTTGGGATAGTGTCCTCAGGAATCAACCCTTCGAGGGTCATATCCTCGAGGTCAAACTCGGTTAGGTCAAACTCGGTTAAACCTTCAAGTTCGCAAACGCTATCTAACATTAATGCTTCTGGTGCAACAGCTTCTGTGCCTAGATTGCTGGGTGCATCTGCATTAAAGTCTAGAACGGATGGATTCTCCACAGCATTCAGAGAATCTAGGCGGTTTTGGAGTACGAGGTTAAGTTCACCGCCCTGTTTGGCACAGTCTTTGAGAATCTGAAAATATTGAGGCCAACACTGCTTCCATTGGGTACTATCTGCCTGATCTACCAGCGTTTGGCATTGCGCCATTAAAGGCGTCCAGCTTTGAGAAAACTGTAAATCTTCACCAATTTGGGTGAGCTGGGCTAGGGTCTGCTGAGCCGTTTGAAGAATTTCTGGGGGGATATTACCCTGGCTTGGAAGCTGGTCTAGCGCCATTTCTAGCCCTAGCACCACAAGGTCAAATCCCTGTTCGGCAAACTCTTGGTGAACCTGCTTTAGCTCATTCCAGTCCGGTAGATAGCGTTGCCGAATCAGTTCATGGATGGAACGAATACGTTCGACGGTGGGCTGCACTTGGGCGATCGCCGTGTCTCCAGTCGCCTTAATTTCAATACTGCTGCTCAGTAACTCTCCTGCCTCTAGCAGCAGTTCGCGAAGCTGCCCGTCGGAAAGATCGGGGCACTGATCTAAATAGCGCAAATCTGAGAGCAAATCTTCAAGCACCATCCCTGCATGGAGCATTGCATCTGCTTCTACCGTTACTGCCCCACCCTTAATGGTGTGAACCGCGCGATAAATGTGCTGAATATCCGCAGCCCAAGACGGGTAGTTAAGACACTGCACCAGGCTGAAATACTCTTGGAGATACTGCTGGGTATCTACCTCAAACATGGCGCGCAGCTCTTGCTGAAGATCCAATTCAGCGGTGTCGGCGGTATAGGTATTCCAGGGATCTAGGGATAAAGGTTCAGATGCCGTCATGGTGCCGCTGACTCGATAGGGGGAGTGCTAAAGGATGTTGAAGCAATATGCGTGAGAGAGGGTATAGATGAAGCGAAAAATTACGGTTGCCTGTCGCCGCTATTTTGCCATTGCGGCAAGCTGTGGTGCTGCCAGTGGCTCACGCAAAAACGACTGATCTTCTAAGGATGAAAGTTCTTCAGAATGACTGACTGCACTAACTCGAAAGAATTCCACCATTTCTAAGAGGGTACGAGCCAGGTTGCCCATGGCTTCAACCTGCTCACGGGTTACGCTGGCTTTCGATTCAGTGGTTTGGGCAACTGTGGCGATCGCACTGGTTGCTGCCAGCGTATTGCGTACCACCTGCACAATCTCTTGGCTAGACTGGCTCACCTGCAAACCAACTTGAGCCACCTGGGTTGTGACCTGCTGAATGTTGTCGAACGCCTGACGAGATTGACCCACGCCACTGGTGAAATCCTGCACCAGACTGCTGATTTCAGAGACATCTTGATTGAGTCCAGAAGTCACAGTTTGAATTTGGTCGGTGCGCTGCTGAAGTGAAACCAAGCTGCGGTTGGTTTCTGCTGCGAGGTCATTCACCTGACGGGCAATGGTTTCAAACTCATGGGCAAGGCTAGCAAACTGCTCTGGGTTTTGTTCTTTAAGCGCACGCGAAGACAGGGTTGAGGCATTGAGCGCCAAAACGCGAGTGAGAGACGCTACGCGCTTTTGGTCTTTTGAGAACTGCGAGGCCAAGTCTACAAAGTCTGTTAAGAGCTGGGTTCGCTTCACAATTTGGTCTGTGCCCTGCTGAAGGGTGGCAATGCCGCTCACCATCAAACCCATTTCCTGCTGTCCGGCGGTCACAGCAGCCTGAGCCAACTGCACGGCAGTATCGGTTGCAGTGACCTGCGCTTGAGAGTCTTCTGTAAGAGCATTCATTTGACGCATCAACGTCTGTACCTTCTCTACCGAACTCGTTTGGTGTTGCGCCTGCTGTGCCGTCTCGGTGGCAAGCTGTTCGAGTTCTTCGGCGCTGGATGTGACCTGCTTCGCGGTTGAAACCGTCAGTGACACAATGCCGTTAAGAGATTCTACGAGGCGGTTGAGGGTGTCTGAAACCAGACCCGTAGCACGTTCGTTAACATCGGCTTGGATGGTGAGGTCGCCTTCTTCAACCGCTAGCACCACATCCAAGATATGGGAAATGTCTGCCTGCAGCAGCTCACTTTCTTCACGGATTTGCTCGGCTTGAATGGCTCGCTGCTGCGCTTCTCCTTCAAGCTTCTGGTTAAGCTGCTGAAGGTTTTCTTGAGAGGCCAACAGAGAGGCTTGAGATTGACGGCGATCGCGGATATAGCCTCGTACCGCCAGCAGTACCACAGACCAGCTCAGCAACAGCACCAGTGAACTGAGTGCTGCAAAGGCAATCGACCAGGCTAAGTTTTGGCGATAACCTTGGAGCTGAGTTTCTACATTTCGTTTTACTGCGCCCAAGGTTTCGTTAATCCCAGCACCGTAGATGGCCTTTTGTTTTTCGTACTCAGCGCCCAGCAGTAGCAACAGCGCTTCTTGAGACTTGCCCTTACGATTTAGCTCAAATGCCTTGGTTTCCATATCCACCAGCTTTTTATTGGCCGCGTCTGTCTGCCCAGGGTTTGCCTGCTCAGAGACTGGAATATCTTTGAGAACCTCTTTAATCGACTCCTCCAGCTTGGGGACGTATTGGTTATAGCGGTCTTCCCACTTGGTACTGCCCGTACTTGCCGCCATCCGCGCCGACATGGTTAAGACTTCATCAAGGTGGATGATTTTACCGCTCAAATCCTGAAGCTTAAACTGTCGATCTACGGTGGTTTGTAGGCCTTGATAAATCCGCCATACGTTCCAGGCGGAGGTACCCGTCATTGCCACACTAAACAGCAGCGATACCGTAATCGTGCCAACTAGCCGCGTTTGAAGCGCAGACTGCAAACGCCCCAGAACAGAAGTATGGGAAGTCCCCTTGGGCGTAGGCTCTAATAGCTCATGAAGGGGCTGTGGCTTTGAAAAATCTTCAGCGGTCATTATATTTCTCTAAAAACAATGAACAAACTTCAGCGCATTAAATCTAAAAAGCACGGACAAAGGACTGACTAAACCTCTACGGCTCCAGCAAGGGTGGGTTGAGGTTCAAATACAGGTTCGGGTTCAAAAATATCTATGGCAGCGTTGAGGCGAATCCCCTCTGCTACGGGCGCAGATGTGTCGGTCGGGAGCCTGAACACCTGAACATTCTGAACCAGCGTTTGCGATAGGCTGCTCATTTGGTCAGAAATCTTCTGGGCGTCTTTAGACTGGCGCGCAATCTGGCGAGACAAAACGGTAATGGCGTCCATTGCCATGGCAGTGGAATCTACGGCTTCGACAATGCTTTGACTGGTTTGGGCGACGGTATCGCCTGCCACTACCGCCTCGCCGGTCACGGTTTGGACGGTTTGGAAGACTTCGCGGGTTTGCTTTACCCCACTGGTAAAGCTATGGACTACCCCTCCCAGCCGCTGCACTTCTGTATCGACATCGGATACCACTCGGTGAATTTGGGCGCTGCGCTGCTCTAGATTGGCAAGCCCCTCGTTGGTTTGTTGAGCCAACTGACTGACCTGATCTGCAATCAGCTCAAACTCTCTTGCCACCCCAGCAAACTGTTTAGGGTCGCGCTGTTCGGCAGCACGGGCGGCAACCAAGGATGCGTTGAGTGCTAGCACCTGGGTCTGGGTCGCAATTTCGCCCTGATCCTGTACAAATTGGTCGGCAAGGCCCACAAATTCTCCGAGGGTTTTCATTTGCTGCACAATGCGATCGCTGCCCTGCTGCAGCACATCAATTTCCTGTGTGAGGGAACCGACAGCCCCTTGTCCATTGACCACGGCGGTTTGGAGCATCAGCAGCGCATGATTGGTTTCGGCAAGCTGGGCGGCAGCACTGTTCGCCGACAGCTTTACCTTTTCGGTCAGAAACAGTACCTGAGTGACAGATTGAGCCTGCTCGCGAGTGCTTTGCGCGACGGTTGCCGCAATCTCTTTTTGGCGATCGCTGCTCATAGAGACGCGACCAGCGGTGGTAGAAACCTGGCTCAAAATCTGGCCTAATGCTTCGACAAGACGGTTTAAGGTGTCTCCAACCAGTCCCGTTGCCCGCTCGTTCACTTGCGCCTGAATGGTGAAATCGCCTTCTTCGATCGAACACACCACGTCTAAAAGGTGTCCGATATCTTCTTGAAGCTGAATACTTTCTTGGCGAGTCTGTGTCTCTTGTTGTTGGCGGGCATTGGCCTCTACCCAGAGTTCTCCGTTAGAAACCATCAGCGCATCTTGAGATTTTTGGATTGCCTCTTGGGCGCGTTGGCGATCGCGAATGTAGTCTTTCACGGCGGACAAAACCAAAATCCAGCCCCCCAGCAGAATGGGTAACGTAACGCCTGCAAAGGCCATAGAGACAAATAGCTGCTGCTGATAGCTTTGCAGTTGGCTTTGAATGAGCTGATCGATACGATTGAGAACCTTTTGATTTCCTGTTGCATAAATCTGCTTTTGGTCGCTGTATTGCGAGCCGAGCAAAAGCTGAAGTGCCGCTTTAGACTGACCTTTACGAACAAGATCAAACGATTTAGTTTCTAGATCCACCAGCTTTTTGTTCGCATCATCGGTCTTGCTCGCCTCAGCACGGATATCATCTGTTACGTTGGCAAGCGTCTCTTTAATGGCTTCATCGAGTTTGGGTGCATATTCGTTGTAGCGGTTTTCCCATTGCAGATCGCCTGTACTCGCCGCCATGCGAGCAGACATGGTTAAGACTTCGTCTAAATGCACCACCTTACCGCTCAGCTTCTCTAGGCGAAACTGTTGGTTAACGGTAGAGCGAAAGCTGCGGTAGATATTCCAGGTATTTAGGGTCGAAACCCCCGTCAAGATCAAACTGCCCGCAATGGTTGCTGTAATGCTGCCAACCAAGTGAGCGCGAATAAACTGCTTCATTCGCTTGAGGGGCGTTGCGGTGGTTGTGCTTGAGTCTAAGTCTAGAAACCCAGTCTCGTCTGACAATTTGATGGCTTTGGGGGTTGTAAACTTCATAAACGCTGCTGCTATTCAGGAATTGATTTCGTAGAAATGCGGTTGGATATTGCAGACATTCATTAGCATGCTGCTCTAACTCGAAGATGCGTCAAAGATTAAAGGCTAAAACTATGGCACCCAATAAATGGGTTGCCATAGGTCTGCACTCACCATTTCGGGGCGCAAAAGCATCATTGCTGCTGGGGGCGATTGCAGCGATTCTGAAAATAAGTCGCTGGGCAGCTCTGGGCGAGTTTGGCTCCCTAAGGTGCGGTCAATGATTAACCCAACCTGCGCCAGCGATCCGGCTGCATCTCCTAGCTTGACCACCATATTGTTCTCTTTCGGCAAGGCTGATTCTGCGGTTAGCAGGCTATGGGCAGACAACAACGGCAATACTTGTCCACCTTGATGGGTGATGCCTATCAGTAAGGGGCTATAAAAGGGTAGGGGAAGGATCTGCGATCGCTCTACTCGAAAAATCTCTGTAACCCATGCGGCTGGAATCACTAGGGTTATAGACTGCACCTGAGTCAAGATAAACCGATCGCTCAGGGTAGAGGTTGAAGGCGCAGCAGAATGAATGGAGGCGATCGCAGTCATGAGTTTAGTCCTTAAGCGGCAGTTGCAACGCGATCTAAAATTTGCCCAACAGAGTCGCGAGTAACAGGCTTAGTGAGATAGTCATTGGCCCCCGCTCGTTTTACGCCATAGTTAATTTCTAGAGGCGTTTTTTTACTAGAGCAAAACACTACGTATTGACTAGCCGTTTTGGGATTAAGACGGAGGGTGCGCAAAAACTTATAGCCATCCTGTTCTGGCATCACCACATCTAAAAACACCAGGTCATACTGTCCTTGCTCCACTTTTTCAAGGGCATCTGTTGGGCTTGCACATTGGTCAACCCCATGCCCCAGAGACTCTAGCAAAGAGGCAAGCGCATGGCGATCAACTGAACTATCATCAATAATGAGAAAACGCATTTTGGATCCTTTGGGTACTGAACACGACGTAAATTTTTAGATCTGGACGGGGCCAGATGCAGCCGCGACCAAACGCTGGAGCAGCTCTTGAAGCTGCGCCTGAAACTCGCCCACATCTGCCGCAGAGAGAGGTTTATTCAAAAAGTCACACCCACTCCACTGCGCGCGCCACTTATTAGAAAGCTTCTGCTCTCCGGTTAAAATGACCAGCGGAATTGTGGCAATCTCAGGCTGTTGACGAATTTGTTTAACTAAATCAAAACCTGAAATACCTGGCATGTTGATATCAATAAATATGCTGGCGGGTTTAACTTGCATAACGGTTGACAAT
>JAGVDA010000295.1 GCA_020058975.1 Thermosynechococcus sp. WC_1
AGACTATCTGCGGGCTTCATCGCCGAAAAAAGAATTAGCACCCCATGAACGCCCACTGACCCAATCATCGCCAAAACGGTTGGGTTGCGAAAGATTTCTGTAAATGTTTCAGGCCTAGAAGAATACATTGTTTTTCTCTTTCACAAAATGGTCAGCTAGCACCCAGAGGTAGAAATCTGCCTCTATCCTAGTACACTCACCAGAGGACTCAAGCTTAGATTTTAATCCCACAACACCTCCATAATGCTAGGGGTAGATAGACTGCGATCGCCCTTTGTTACCACAATGGTAACGACAGCGTATCCGCTTCGTTCAAATTCAGGCTTAGCATTCCCTTCGCTCCGGTTCCTTAGTACGATAGAGGTATAAGAACCTAATTTTGAGCGACATCACCCATTCTTAAGGAGTTTTGAAGTGGTAGAACCATTGTTGTCTGGAATTGTCTTGGGTCTAATCCCTATTACGCTAGCAGGGCTGTTTGTAGCTGCATATCTACAGTACAAGCGCGGAAATGAGCTAGAACTCTAAGATTTGCTAGGGGCGCATATATCTTGCGCCCCTATAGGTCAGTAGCATCTTGCTTTAGTCAACCTACAGTTCATCAATGGCCTGATCGATTAGCATCACACCCTCTTTAACAGAATTAATCAAACAAAGCTGATTTCGCAGATCCGCTGCGCCTGAAAATCCCTTTGCGTACCAAGTCATGTGCTTTCGCGCTTGCTGGATGCCTTTAATGCCTTTGTATTCAAACAGTGCCCGCAGATGTTCCTTGGCACATTCCAATCGTTCAACCACCGTAGGTTCAGGTCTATAGGTTCCCGTTTTGAGATAGTGGTCAATCTCCCCCACTAAAAACGGGTAGCCCAACGTACCGCGAGAACACATCACCCCATCGGCTCCTGTTTGAATTAGACACGCTACAGCAGACTCGACCGAGACAATATCGCCATTAGCAATCACCGGAATCGTTAGCTGTTCCTTTACTCTGGCGACCCACTCCCACCGCGCTGCCCCTGTATAGCCTTGGGCACGGGTACGAGCATGAACCGTAATCATCTGGGCACCCGCATCCTGCATCCGCTGAGCAAAGTCGAGAATGTTAATCTCATCGTCATCCCAACCGATACGGGTTTTGACCGTCACAGGCACAGAGACGGCTTCCACAACCGCCCGCACAATCGCTTCAGCGGTCTTTGGGTCACGCAGAAGCGAAGAGCCACCCCCCTTTTTGGTGATTTTGTTAACCGGACAGCCCATATTGATATCAACCGTATCGGCTCCTTCCGCAACAGCGCACTGCGCGGCCTCTGCCAAAAAGTGAGGGCGACAGTCAAAAAGCTGAATGCTAATGGGCTGCTCGTTAGGGTCAATTTCCATCAGCTTCGGCAGTTCACGAACGTGGCACACCTGAGAGGCGTGAACCATCTCGGTATACAGCATCGACTCTGGCGCAAACTGTCGCACCAACCGTCGAAACACCAAATCAGTCACGCCAGATAGAGGCGACTGTAAAACGCGACTATTCACTACGACATCTCCAATTTGGAGCGGTGTGTTAAATCGCATCAGTTGAGGCAGTGTTAAAGCGTCTGCCATTTTGTTTGAAAGGCTCTAAGTTTAAGCATCAATAAAAGCGTCGGCTACTTTAGGTTAGCGACTTTAGCAACAATGCGATCGCAGTACCAATGAAACGCAGGCGCAATCAAGCTGTGCAGTCTGGCAAGCAGAGTCATTTCTAACCCAGGCGTAATCATAAATTTCTTTTGCCCAATCCCACGAATAATCGCATCTGCGACAGCATCTGCCGTCCAGGTTTTAGCCGTCGCCGTAATCCTCTGAGTCGCTAAGGGCTTCGTGAGGTTTTCTGCTTCAAGTTGCGGCGTATCAGTATCGGGTGGATAGGCGATCGCCACATGAATACCACAAGGCTTCAGCTCACCCCGCAAAGATTCCGCCAATCCCCGCAAGGCAAACTTAGAGGGGCTATAGGGCGTATAGCCATAAAGCCCCACCAAAGCAGCTCCAGAAGAAATCAGCACAATACTGCCCTTGCGTGTAGACTGCTCCATCGCAGGCAATACCGCCCGAATGCTGTAGAGCGACCCAAAATAGTTGATCGCCATAGTCTGCTCAAAGACCGACAGCGGCAGCTCTTTAAAATGCCCCGGATGCGCCATACCCGCAGACGTGATCAGTAAATCTGGGCAACCAATTTGGGCAATCGCCGTTTCAATCGCAGCCGTCACCTCAAGCGAACACGCCACATCCGCCGCCAATGCCAGAACCTTTTGCCCTGATCGCGTTTGCGCTGCCTCAATTTCAGACTTAGCCGTCTCTAATCGTGAAGCAGTGCGGGCAATGATGGTGATATGGGCACCTGCCTGCGATAGTTTGAGGGCGATCGCCTTGCCAATTCCGCTAGAGCCGCCTGTAATAATGACATGCTGGTATTCAAACGACATGTAGATGACCCACTAAACCCAGGACTGAAGACCTCGCATCCTGAGTATCTGACACATCTATCGAAAAAGCTCACGGACGAATCAGCTTTACATGCGAATAGACCAGAATTTCTTTATCTGCCGTTACTAAAGGAAAGCCGTAAACTCTCGTTGTTGCAACGATTAACCTAT
>JAGVDA010000059.1 GCA_020058975.1 Thermosynechococcus sp. WC_1
TCCACCCTTAGGAAATGAACCCCCGTTGCAGAACGGTGAGCCGCCACCCCTAGAACCACTTCCTTAAAATTGATAGGCTTTGCTGTGTGCTGTTAACAGTGTTTCTGTCGCTGTTGATTTGAAGGCGTACTGTGACAACGTGATAGGATGAACAGTTGACTGAACTTCATGGTTCAATACTTATTCGCGCGTCCATAACCCCTGAAAACATGCGCTTCTCCAAAATTTTGATTGCCAACCGTGGTGAAATTGCGCTCCGTATTCTGCGAACCTGTGAAGAACTGGGTATTGCGACGGTAGCTGTTCACTCTACGGTGGATCAGTCTGCACTACATGTACAGTTGGCAGATGAAGCCGTGTGTATTGGAGAAGCGCCCAGCGCAAAAAGCTATCTCAATATTCCTAATATTATTGCGGCGGCTCTAACGCGCAATGCGACAGCTATCCATCCTGGCTACGGCTTTTTAGCTGAAAATGCTAAATTTGCCGAAATTTGCGCCGATCACCAAATTCAGTTTATTGGCCCCTCGCCCGATTCCATTCGTCGGATGGGCGATAAGTCTACCGCAAAGGAAACGATGCAGAAGGCGGGAGTGCCCACGGTGCCCGGGAGCGATGGCATCGTAGCCGATGAAGAGGTAGCAAAGGCGATCGCCGAGCATATTGGCTTTCCGCTAATGGTAAAGGCCACCGCAGGGGGGGGCGGTCGCGGGATGCGTCTGGTGCGAGAGCCGGAAGATTTAGTAAAGCTCTTTTTAGCCGCTCAAGGCGAAGCAGAAGCGGCCTTTGGCAATGGCGATGTTTACATGGAAAAATTTATTGAAAAACCTCGCCACATTGAGTTTCAGATTTTGGCGGACAGCCACGGCAACGTGGTGCATTTGGGTGAGCGCGACTGCTCCATTCAGCGCCGTCACCAAAAGCTGCTCGAAGAAGCGCCCAGCGCGGCATTAACGCCCGAACTGCGTCAAAAAATGGGGTATGCAGCGGTTAAAGCCGCCCAGTCGATTGGTTATGTGGGTGCAGGCACCGTTGAGTTTTTGCTAGATATCTCTGGCAATTTCTATTTTATGGAGATGAATACCCGCATCCAGGTTGAGCATCCTGTGACGGAGATGATTACGGGGCTAGATTTGATTGCCGAGCAAATCAAAATTGCCCAAGGCGACCCGCTGAGCTTTACCCAAGACCAGGTTTTGCTGCGCGGCCACGCTATTGAATGCCGTATTAACGCCGAAGACCCTAACCACAACTTTCGCCCTGCCCCAGGCCGCATTTTGGCTTACCTGCCCCCGGGTGGCCCGGGTGTGCGGATGGATTCCCATGTCTACCCAGACTATGAAATTCCACCCTATTACGACTCTTTGATTGGCAAGCTGATTGTGTGGGGACCAGACCGACCGACGGCGATCGCCCGAATGCAGCGCGCCCTTCAAGAATGTGCCATTACGGGGGTTCCGACCACCATAGGGTTTCACCAAAAGATTTTGGCAAATGCCGAATTTCAGAAAGGGTTGGTATATACCAACTTTGTCGAGCAGATGCAGGCGCAAGCGGCTAAATCATCCTAAGCAGCCCCTGCTGACCTAGCAGCATTTCTCGGGCTAGGCTGACCAATCCAAACCAGATAATGGGCGTAATATCTACGCCGCCAATCGGCGGAATGACTTTGCGTGTGGCAATGAGCAGCGGCTCTGTGGGCCAATAGATCAAAATCCATGGGAATTTGCCGAATGGAACCTCAGGGTACCAGGTCAATACAATCCGAAATACGAACAAAATGCTCATGATGCCTAGCAGCGGCCCAATCGTCCAAATTAATAGCGTTGCGGTATCCATTGTTTCAAGATTCTGGGGTTAACGGCTGTTTTTAGTCTAAAACTTTGATGCCCTCAATGGTTCTTTCCGTGTCAAGTTTAGGTGTCACTTTAAATTAGTGCTTCTCAAGCGTCGGGCAACCCTCTAAGATTAAAGTAATGTTTTGATAGAAAACGGTTATGATGCCTGTTTTAATGACGATCACCCCTTCTCTGAATGGGTTCTTTATTGGTCTAGCGGCTGGCGGCGTTGTGTTGGCTGGTATTACCGCTGGCGTTATTGTGGTCAGCCAGCTCGATAAAGTTCAGCGCTCTTAAGGCTGAATGAATTAAAAACCCAGGCAGCTTTAGACTTGGGGTGCAAGGCAATATCCATTTGCTCCTTAAGGTCTACGGTTGAAAACGATCAACCGTAGGCTTTTTTGGCGTAAAGTGCCGTTGTGATAAGCCACGACAAAACCTACAAAGACCGCTAGGATTAGACTGATAGTAGGCTATCAGTGGCGGATACAAGCCTTCGTTAACGCTACACTGCTACACCCATTACGGCTCTTTCATTTCAACCGAGTCGTCATCCTGAGAGGAATCCACCGTGAACTTTGGTACTCCTGTTCCGCTACTGGTTGGAATCGTTTTGATTCTCATCGCGGTCGGTTTATTCTTTTTGGAAAAGTTTAAGCCAGGCTATCGGCGAGATTCTGATACGGTTTACTCCATTTTGTTTTTGACTGTCGGCATTCTTTCCCTGTTTCAACTGAATCAAGAATTTTTACCTTCTTTTCAGCTGATGATTTTTGCGGGGATGTTGATTTCGCTGATGATCGACAACATTAGACGCCGTACACCTGGAAATACGCCTCTTTATCAAGGAAACGGCGGCGGCAACAATAGCGGTGGAAATGGCGGCGGCGGATTTCGCAATTCTCCTGATCGCCCTAGTCGCTCTTCACGCTCAGGGTTTGAGGATGACTATAGGTCAGAAGTGCGGGCTGAGTTTGATGATGAATTCATTCCAATGGAAGAGTCTTCGCGGGTGCGGCGCATTCGTGGGGGACGCGAAGGTGTCAGCGCTCGTGATAATTACCAAAGCGCTTACTTAGATCAGCTTTCGGAAGATACCCGTGAACCGCGTCGCGCTCAAAGTAGCGGCACCCGTCGCCCAAGCAATTCTTACTCTGATGATGATAGCCAACAGCAATACGGTGGCGGTGAAGAACCCCGTGCGCGTCGTCGTAAACAACCGCTTCAGTTAGAGGGAGATGCTATAGCCGCCCCCCCAGATAACAACGGTTATAGTTATGGTGAGGAGCGCCCCGCTAAGGTAGAGCCTTCTACCAGTGGTCGTCGTCGCGGTCGTTCTGAATCTTCTCTATCGTCATCCTCGTCACCTGAAACTGAAGTTCCTGCGAGTGGAAGTTCTCGTAGTGCGCGTCGCCGATCTAGAGGTAATGGCGGCGATCGCCCTCTAGACGGTGACTATGTAGACTACAAGCCCTTGGGCACCCCAAAGCCGCCCAATTCCGACGATGATTTTGACAACAGCGGCAACTTTGACGATAACCCTGGCAGTTTCCGGTAGCGGATTGCTCAGCCTAATAAGTAGGGTTAGCAGCTCTAAACGGGACAATTTGATATGAGCCTTGCCGAGCCAAATGGCTGTAGCGTTAACTCTGCCAAGCAAAAGCTAAAATTCTTACAGGGTGAGTTGTCTCGCCTTACTTTGATACCTTTTTTTACTATTTTCTGATGCCAAACCGAAGGATATTCCCAATTTCACTTACGGGTTTACTCATCCTTTCCATGGCGCTTGTGGGCGGCGGCGACGTGATCGCAGGGACATCTGTGCCCATCACTCGCATTTCTTTTGCAGGCGCTGGTGGAGACTTTAGCCATCGCTATGGAACCTTTACAGTTCCCGATAAAGACACATCCAGATCGGCCTATGGCGGTACTTTACGGCGCTACGATGTTCACATTTCCAAAATGATTGAAATTGCCCACTTTCAGTGGTGTCAAACCCGCACCCCTTATCAAGGGGTTTACTATAGCTACGAGTCTGGCAATGGCAAAGTGTTTATGGGACAAATCTATATCAGTTGCGCAACCGCCAAAAATGCCATCAATACCTTTGGTGTAGGCCGACCGGAACCCACGATCATTTTTGACCGTGATCGTCCTAACACGATTAACATTCCCGTGCTGGATCTGAACGGCAGCAAGATTGCTAAATTTAAGCGGTTCGTTCAGTCAATTCAACCCCAGTGTGTGAATCGCCGCTGCCCTGGCGATCGCCTTCCCTAATCCTTCTTACCATCCCCAATCAAATCTAGAATTCGATGCGCCATCTCTAATTTAGTGCAGTGAGGAATGGGAGTTTGCTGGCCTTGGGCATTGATGAAGATAGCCTGATTGCGATCGCCCCCAAACCCGCTGCCTTCCACATCAATCGGATTCGCCACGATCGCATCTAGCCCTTTTCGCATCAGCTTTTCTAAAGCAGGGGGCACAATATCCCCCGTCTGTGCCGCAAACCCAATGAGCCGCTGATGAGGCCGCTTAAGCTGACTGAGCGCTTGCACAATATCAGGGACTGACTCAAGGGGTAACGCCGTCGGCAGTTCATTTTTAGGTAGCTTCGTTGCGACAGTATTCTGGGGTTTCACATCTGCCACCGCCGCCGCCATGATGCTCCAGTCGGCTTGGGGGAACGCAGACACCAGCGCTTTTTGCATTTGTGCGGCACTCACCACATTGGTCACAGTGATAGCGCTGCCGCTAGGAACCTCTAACGTAGATGCCTGCACTAACTTCACCGCTGCACCGCGATGCCACGCTGCTGTTGCTAACGCCAACCCCATTTTGCCCGTTGCCGGATTGCCAATAAACCGCACGAGGTCAAGATACTCCCGTGTGCCGCCACTGCTGATTAAAATCCGCTTGTTTGCCAAATCTCGATGCCCCTTGCTGTAGAGCAGCGAAGCAAGGTACGGCACAATATCTTCTGGTTCCGCCATTCGACCTGTCCCGACGGTATCGCAGGCTAGCAATCCATCTTCTGGCCCTAGGGCATGAAACCGATCTAAGGCCGTTAACTCTTGCCAGCGCTGCTGTACCGTGGGCTGCTGCCACATCGCCGTATTCATGGCTGGAGCCACCAAAATAGGACAGGTTGAGGCCAGGACCGTATTGGTCAATAAATTATCTGCCAGTCCCAGCGCTATCTTGCTCAGCGTATTTGCCGTGAGCGGCGCAATTAAAAACACATCCGCCCACTCGCCTAGCTGAATGTGGAGCGGACGCTCGTGTACTGCCGCCCAAAAAGATTCATCGGTATAAACCGGATGACGACTGAGGGTTGTGACCGTTAGTGGCGTAATAAACTGCTGGGCAGCGCTGGTTAAAATAGCTCGTACTTCTGCGCCAGCCTTTGCCAAGGTAGAAATAACTTCACAAACTTTATAGGCCGCTACGCCGCCACCAATGCCCACTAAAATCCGCTTGCCTGCTAGCAAACCGTTCATAGCGTCTCATTTCCCTTAACCTATTGGCAGAGGCTAGGATTCATCAAAGGCTTCTAAATCTAGTAGGTACAGATATGGCTCAACCAGTTCGGGGCGTTGAAAGGCAAGGGCGCGCAGAAGATGCCAGTCGGTGAGCGCTTCAAAGGGAGTACCATAATCATCCTCTTCTAAGCGAAGCGCAAGGTTGGAAACATCTGTTTCTGTCAGAGTGGCGATATTGGGATGATTGACTTGCGTTGCATTCATAGCATCTGCCCTCTAAACCAGATCATAAGGCTGTACATTCAAACCCTACTAAGGTCATCATACCCTTAGGTTCCTGAAGATCTTTCACTTTCCATACTTTGTTAGCGGCTTAAGCCACCACTCACCTCAAACCACTACACTTTTGAAGCATTTGGAAGGTTGCCCGTATGATTAAGGTTTCTAACTATTGCGTCACTTTGCCCTTTTCGCAGACAATGGCTGTCAGAATTTTCTATATTAATTTCGATTACGTTCATTTATCAGCTTTGGGAGTTGACTGATGCGGCAGGTTAATTTCTCGATTATTTTTGTAATTTGCTTGGCTCTCGTTTTATTTGGGATCGAAAACACCCAGCTTGTCGGCATCAAAATCATTGAGGGGATTGAGTTTAAGGCACCACTCTCCATTGAGTTAATTTTAGCGATGGGCATTGGAGCCGTATTGGCCTGGGTCTTTAGCGTCTGGACGAGGCTTCAGTCTGTATTGGGCACGAAGCAAGACTTAGAAGAGCGAGATCAGCAAATTGAGGTTTTAGAGGCCGATATTGAGCGCTATAAAGCTGAAATAGAAGAACAGCAGCGTCTTTTGCCTAGCGCTAAAATGATAATTGATGCTTAGGATCGTGGATTTAATAACCTCCAACTTTGACCCTCA